>NZ_JADDIL010000060.1:0-64180 GCF_020826795.1 Microtetraspora sp. AC03309
TCGGTGAGCCGCTGGACTGTCGGTGGTCCCTGGCAGGGTGGGCGGATGCTCGCGGCCCTGCTCGATCTCGTCCTGCCGCCCCGATGCGCCGGGTGCGGCGAGCCGGACGCCCTGGTCTGCCCGCTGTGCATGGAGGAGATCCTCCGCGCTCCCGCCTCCCGGCCGCCCGATCCCTCACCTCCCGGCCTGCCCGAGTGCTGGTCGGCGACCCGCTACGACGGCGCCGCCCGCCGTCTGCTGCTCGCCTACAAGGAGCGCGGCCGTACGGCCCTGGCCCCGGTGCTGTCCGCCGTCCTGGCCGAGGTCGCGGAAGCGGCCCTCGCCGGATCCGCTGTGGGAACAGTGTCCGGTCCGGTCACGGTGGTGCCCGTGCCCAGCGCTCGCGCCGCGTACCGGAGACGCGGGCACGATCCGGTCGGCGTGATCGCGGCCGGGGCGGTGGCGCTGCTGCGGCGGCGAGGGGTGCCGATCACGATCGCTCCGCTGCTGCGGCAGGCCCGGCGGGTGGCCGACCAGGCGGGCCTGAGCTCGACGCAGCGGGCCGCCAACCTCCATGGCGCACTCGAGGTCATCCGCCCCCGGAGGGGCGGCAGACGGGCCTCTGGAGGCCGGGAGGCCGTCGTTCTGTTGGTCGACGACATCGTCACCACCGGAGTGACGTTGGCCGAGGCGGCCCGTGCCGTACGCGAGACCGGCGCGGACGTCCCGCTGGCCCTCACCGTCGCCGCCACGGGGCGTGGCACGAGGCGACGGCACGAGGCGACGGCACGGAGAGGCACCACCGGGAGGAGGCCGAACAGAGGACCGGATTGAGACGGCGACACGCCCGGAGAGACGGAGATCACGTTCATGACCGACGGTAAAGAAGAGATCGATCGTGGTGGCGTGTCCGATGCCACATCTTTGTTCCTCGATGGACAGGATGCCCTGTTCAGAGGGCACTGGTACCCCTGTGCGGCAGGGGGAACCGACCACGCCGACTCGGTCACGGAGGGCGCGGATCCGCGCGGGGATGACGGGATGTGATCATCCGGCGGGTCGCGCGGCTGACATTCGGCCCGGCAGGGACTAGCGTTCAGGACATGGCACCCGTTCGGGTCCGTGGTTGCACCGGATCGACCCCCAGGTGGGGGCCGGTTCGGCTAGCCGATGCCAGCCGCAGGCGAAACGGTCCACGTAAGGCGACTCTTGGTCGTCCGATCACGGTGCGGCTTAGAGGTAAGTCCTGCCTTCCCGGGGGTCCAGATGTCCCCCGCAAGAGGAGAAGGGCAGTAGTGGCAAAGAGCTGCGAGACCCTCAGCAGGCGGATGTGGGGACGAAGACCAGGTCGGCCGGACGGGTGCCTCGAGCGCTTCGCGCTCTCCATCACAGTCGAGATGCGAAGGGGGGCTATTGCGTGGACATCATCGTCAAGGGACGGCACACCGGTGTGAGTGACCGATTCCGCGAGCATGTGACCACCAAGCTGGCCAGAATCGAGCGACTGGACAACCGGCTCATCCGGGCGGACGTGGAGGTGTCCAAGGAGCGGAATCCGCGGATGAGCGACCAGCGGGAACGCGTCGAGCTGACGATCCGCTCCCGAGGTCCGGCGATCCGGGCCGAGGCCGCTGCGGACGATCGGTTCTCGGCGCTGGACATCGCGCTGGGCAAGCTGGAAGCGCGCCTGCGGCGGCTCGCCGACCGGCGCAAGATCCACCACGGAAAGAACTGCCCACCGTCGGTGGGCGTGCTCACCGCCGGACTGGGCGACGTGGCCCCTGAGGTCGTCGAAACGCCGCCCCGGACCGAGTCCCGGAGCGAGGTCCCGCAGCAGACCGCCTATGAGGAGCCGATCGTCCCGATCGAGATGGACGGCGAGGGGCCGGTCGTCGTGAGGGAGAAGTTCCACGAGGCCGACCCCATCACCATCGACCAGGCTCTGCTGGAGATGGAACTCGTCGGGCACGACTTCTATCTCTTCCGTGACAAGGAGAGCGGCCAGCCGAGCGTCGTCTACCGTCGGCGCGGCTACAACTACGGCGTGCTCAGGCTCGTCGAGCGATAAGAGTCCCCCCGTGGATTCCGCGTCCGGCGGAATCCACGGGCCAGGCCGTCCTCCGCCGACGAAGATCCTCTCCCACGCCGGAACCCGTGTAATGATGGCGATCCGGCTACCTTGACCCCCGCAAGGAGGAGAAGTGAGCGAGCGGAGCGAGCGCGGTGGCGAACCGATTCGCGTCCTCATCGTGGACGATCACGCGCTGATCCGCCGCAGCCTGGAGCTCGCCCTGGCGGCCGAGGCCGACATCGAGGTGGTCGGTGAGGCGAGCGACGGTCAGGAGGCGGTGGAGCTCGCCGACCGGTTGTTGCCCGACGTGGTGCTCATGGACGTACGGATGCCCAGGCAGGACGGCATCGGCGCGACGCGGAGCATCAAGGAGTCGGTGCCGAGCACGCGGATCATCATGCTGACGGTCAGCGACGAGGAGGAGGACCTCTTCGAGGCCATCAAGGCGGGTGCCACCGGTTACCTGCTCAAGGACGTCCAGATCGACGAGGTGCCCGACGCCGTGCGCGGCGTGCACGAGGGCCAGTCGCTCATCAACCCGGCGATGGCCGCCAAGCTGATCAGCGAGTTCCAGCACATGAGCCGCAAGGAGGCCGAGCGGCCGCCGCAGCTCCCGGTGCCCCGGCTGACGGAGCGCGAGATGGAGGTGCTCCGGCTCGTCGCCAAGGGCATGAACAACCGCGAGATCGCCAAGGACCTGTTCATCTCCGAGAACACCGTGAAGAACCACGTGCGCAACATCCTGGAGAAGCTGCAGTTGCACTCCCGGATGGAGGCCGTGGTGTACGCCGTCCGGGAGCGCCTGCTCGAGATCACCTGACGGCCGCTAGGCGGAACCGTCCGGTGGCTCCGCCGCCAGCGCGGCGCGCAGCGGGGCCTCGTGTTCCGGCGACGTGACGCGCTCCACGCGGACGCTCGTGCAGCCCACCCAGCTCGCGGCCTCCCACAGCGCGGTTCGCATCGCCTCGACGGCACCGGCCCGGCTGCCGCCCGGCTCGAACCCCACCTGGCGGGCGACCAGGGTCGAGCCCTCACGGGCCGGGTCCACGCGGCCGATGAGCCGCCCGCCTGCCAGCACCGGCATCGCGAAATAGCCGTGTACGCGCTTGTGCTTGGGGACGTACGCCTCCAGGCGGTGGTTCAGCCCGAAGACACGCTCGGCTCGCGCGCGCTCCCAGATGAGGGAGTCGAACGGGGACAGGAGCGTGGTGCGGTGCCGCCCGCGCGGCTCGCTCTCCAACGCCGCCGGGTCCGCCCACGCGTTGGCCGTCCCGTCGCCCGCGGGGCCTCGCCTGGCCCTCGGAGCGGGCCACCCGGACACGTGGACGGGCACCAGGCCCGCGGCTCCGCTGCGCAGGGCCTCGTCGAGGAGGTCGGCGTACTTGCCCTTCACGCGGGTGAAGTCGACGAGATCGGCCCGCGTGGCCACGCCGAGGGACCGGCCGGCGATGGAGGTGAGCGCGGTCACGCCGTCGGCGTCGGGGAGGTCTCCCGAGAGGAGGTCACCGGGGACGGCCCGCTCGGCCAGGTCGTAGACACGCCGCCAGCCGACCCGGCGGGTGCAGACGACCTCGCCGATGTCGAGGAGGTACTCGATGGAGATCTTGGAGTCGGACCAGTCCCACCAGGGACCGCCGTTCTTGGCGCCGCCGATGTCGGTGGTGGTGATCGGCCCGTCCCGGCGGACCTGATCGAGGATCTTGTCCACCGTGGGCGGGACCTCGTGCCAGCGGTAGCGCCGGTCACGGTAGGCCCGGCGGCGGAAGCCGTACAACGGCCAGTGTTCGAGGGGAAGGATGCAGGCGGCGTGGCACCAGTATTCGAAGGCCTGGGCCGGATCGTGCCAGTACGCCCGTTCGGCGGACGCCCGGCCGATGGGGCCGAGCCGGGCGTACGCGACCAGTTCATGAGAACGTGCGAGCACCGAGATGGTGTCGAGTTGTACCGCGCCCACGCGCCGGAGCATGCCGCGCACTCCGCCACTCCGGGAGCCGGCGCCGAGGAAACCCTGGGCCCGGAGGATGATCCTGCGGGCCTCGTCTGCAGTCAGGTCCGTCACAGGCGCCGATGGTAGACGCTGTGACTGACAAAACGCTTACGACGGTTGCAGGGGGATCAGTGGTGGGTGAGCTCGTGGTGCTCGAACGGGGACTGGTGCTCCCCTTCCGGCATCACCCGGGGAGCGTCGATGATCACGTCGGAGAAGATGTCGACGAGGAGGGCGACCACACCCCCGACCGCGCAGATGGCGGCGCCGATCCAGAAAATGAGCCAGTTGGGTCCGATGGTGAGGCCGACACCGCCGACGGTGAAACCGGCGAGAATGATGATGACGGCGAACCATGACTTGGGGCTTCCGCCATGACTGCCCTGATGTGCGCTTTCTGCCATACACCGTTTTCTACCCGATGGCCTTGTCGGTACGCGAGCCGGGGAACGACTGAGAGGCTTCGACCGTTGTAATGGCGCGCCGCTCCGTCCTCTCTCCGGTGGCTGTGTCCGGTGGTGGAACGGCCTACGATGGCAGCGGGGAAGTATGTCTTGTCCTCACACTCCGGTGGATCCGCCGGGGTAGACCTGCGAGGAGCTTTACTAAAAGTGGCAGCCATTCTCGACAAGATCCTTCGCGCCGGCGAAGGTAAGACTCTGCGTAAGCTGAAGCGGATCGCCGAGCAGGTCAACTCCATTGAAGAAGACTTCAAGAGCCTGTCCGACGCCGAGCTGCGCGCTCTGACCGACGAGTACAAGCAGCGCCACACCGACGGCGAGTCCCTGGAGGACCTGCTGCCCGAGGCGTTCGCCACCGTTCGCGAGGCCGCGCGCCGGGTCCTGGGCCAGCGCCACTTCGACGTGCAGCTCATGGGCGGTGCCAACCTCCACATGGGCAACATCTCCGAGATGCGCACCGGTGAGGGCAAGACGCTCACCTGTACCCTCCCCGCCTACCTGAACGCGATCTCCGGCAAGGGCGTTCACGTCGTCACGGTCAACGACTACCTCGCCAAGCGCGACGCCGAGACCATGGGCCGGGTGCACCGCTTCCTCGGCCTCGAGGTCGGCGTCATCCTCGCCAACATGCCGCCGGACGAGCGCCGCAGGCAGTACAGCGCCGACATCACGTACGGCACGAACAACGAGTTCGGCTTCGACTACCTGCGCGACAACATGGCCTGGTCCATGGAGGAGTGCGTACAGCGCGGTCACAACTTCGCGATCGTCGACGAGGTCGACTCGATCCTCATCGACGAGGCCCGGACCCCGCTGATCATCTCCGGTCCCGGTGAGCAGTCCGGCAAGTGGTACGCCGAGTTCGCCAAGATCGTCCCCAGGCTCCGGAGGGGCACCGAGGGCAAGGACGGCGAGGACAGCACCGGCGACTACGTCGTCGACGAGAAGAAGCGCACCGTCGGCATCCTGGAGGCCGGTGTCGAGCGCGTCGAGGACTGGCTCGGCATCGACAACCTCTACAAGCCCGAGCACACCCACCTCGTGCAGTTCCTCAACAACGCGCTCAAGGCCAAGGAACTGTTCAAGAAGGACAAGGACTACATCGTCGTCGACGGCGAGGTCCTGATCGTCGACGAGTTCACCGGGCGCGTGCTGCACGGCCGCCGCTACAACGAGGGCATGCACCAGGCCATCGAGGCCAAGGAGGGGGTGAAGGTCAAGGACGAGAACCAGACGCTCGCGACCATCACCCTGCAGAACTACTTCCGCCTCTATTCCAAGCTCGGCGGCATGACCGGTACCGCCGCGACCGAGGCCAACGAGTTCCACCAGACCTACAAGCTGGGCGTCGTCCCCATCCCGACCAACCGCCCGATGGTCCGCAAGGACCAGGCGGACGTGGTCTACAAGACCGAGGACGCCAAGTTCCAGGCCTGCGTCGAGGACATCAAGGAGCGCTACGACCGGGGCCAGCCGGTCCTGGTCGGCACGACCAGCGTCGAGAAGTCCGAGAAGCTGTCGCGGATGCTCAAGCGCCAGGGCGTACCGCACGAGGTGCTCAACGCCAAGAACCACGCGCGTGAGGCCGTGATCGTCGCGGAGGCGGGCCGGAAGGGCGCCGTCACGGTCGCCACCAACATGGCCGGCCGCGGCACCGACATCATGCTCGGAGGCAACCCCGAGTTCCGCGCCTCCCTCGAACTGGAGCAGCGCGGCCTGTCGCCGGCGGAGACCCCCGAGGAGTACGACAAGGCGTGGGGCGAGGCGCTGGAGAAGGCCAAGGAGGCCGTCAAGGCCGAGCACGAGGAGGTCATCGACCTCGGCGGCCTGTACGTCCTCGGCACCGAGCGGCACGAGTCCCGGCGCATCGACAACCAGCTCCGCGGTCGTTCCGGCCGCCAGGGCGACCCGGGCGAGTCCCGGTTCTACCTGTCGCTGGAGGACGACCTGATGCGGCTGTTCAACTCCGCCCGGGTCGAGATGATCATGACGCGGCTGAACATCCCCGACGACGTGCCGATCGAGTCCGGCATCGTCTCGAAGGCGATCGCGTCCGCTCAGCACCAGGTCGAGCAACAGAACTTCGAGATCCGCAAGAACGTCCTCAAGTACGACGAAGTCATGAACCGGCAGCGCAAGGTCATCTACGGCGAGCGCCACCGGGTGCTGGAGGGCGCCGACCTGCACGAGCAGGTTCGCGGCTTCGTCACCGGCGTCATCGACGACTACGTCAGGGCCGCCACCGCCGAGGGGTTCGCCGAGGAGTGGGACCTCGACAAGCTGTGGAAGGCGTTCGGGCAGCTCTACCCCGTCTCGCTGACCGTCGAGCAGCTCGTCCAGGAGGTCGGCGGTGACCGCGAGGACCTGACCGCCGACCTCATCGCCGAGAAGATCAAGGCCGACGCGATCGAGGCGTACCAGCGGCGCGAGGAGGAGCTCGGCGCCGAGGCGACGCGCGAGCTGGAGCGCCGGGTGATTCTTTCGGTGATCGACCGCAAGTGGCGTGAGCACCTCTACGAGATGGACTATCTCCAGGAGGGCATCGGCATGCGCGCCTACGCGCAGAAGGACCCCCTGGTGGAATACCAGCGGGAGGGCTTCGAGATGTTCTCCGCGATGCTGGACGGCATCAAGGAGGAGTCGGTCGGCTACCTGTTCAACCTGGAGGTCGAGGTTCAGGCGAACCCGATCGTCGAGGAGAACGAGGAGGAGAGCGCCGCCGCGGAGGCGGGGTCCATCATCGCCAGGGCGCTGCGCCAGCCGGCCCGGCCGAGCGAGATGGTCTACACGGCGCCGGGCGAGACCGGTGACGTCGAGGTCAGCAGGGTGCGCTCCACCCCCGAGCAGCGCGCCGCGTACGGCAACGTCGAGCGGAATGCCCCGTGCCCCTGTGGTTCGGGCAAGAAGTTCAAGCGGTGCCACGGCGACCCCAAGAGCGTCGAGGCCTGACCTGGTCTGAGGAGAGGCCCCTGCCGGAAGATCGGCGGGGGCTTCCCCTTTTCCCGGCGAGCTGTCCCGGCGAGCTGCCCCGTCGAGCCGGAGTCTTCCCGCAGTCCCGCGTCACGCGGTCTCGAAGTCGGTCACGAGCCACTGGACGCCGCGGCGTTCGAGGCGCAGGGCGAGGGCGTGGCTGCGCGGCCCGCAGTGGACGAGCAGGCACATCTCCAGCACCCCGTCGCCCGGCTGCTGGACGTGCGGAGCGCCGACCATCGGCGGCCGCGGAGCGTCGATCATCCTTCCGGCGCGGATCAGCTCGCCGTACGCGCGCTCGCTGAGCTTGTCCTGCACGGTCGCGGGTGGGCGGCGCCCGCAGAGGATCTCGGCCATGGCCTGGCCGAGCCCGCGCAGCCGCCGCTCGTCGGGCACCGCGCCGGGCGGTCCGATGACGAGCGGCCCGCCGCCCCGCGCCAGGGCGAGCGCGCCGTACGTGCGGGGGGTCCCGCTCGCCGGGCGCTCGTCGTCGCGGGCGGGGTCGGCGGCGGGAACGGGCAGGAGGCGTGGCAGGCGGAACGGCTCCGGCGTGGGTGTGGGCATCGGGACTCCCCGGTCGTCGGTGAACGTGACGACTACTAGAGATTCCGGCCCGGCCCGTTGATACGAGGACCGCCAACTTTCCGGTACGACGGGACGGCGTTGTGGGGCTATGCGTGCAAGGTCCACGGCGTACGACGCCCGGTTGGAGCGGCACACGCGGGGTTTCGGCGCATGCGGGACGAGGTTTCGGGCTGCCCCGATCAGGAGCGTGTGCGGACCGGTTCCGCGCTCTCCCCGGAGTCGACGTCGAGTTCGGGTTCGCGGCCGGGAGTCATGAAGTTCAGCTTCTTGATCAGGAAGCTGAAGATCACGTAATAGATCACGGCGTAGATGACGCCGATGCCCATGACCAGCCAGAACTGGTGGGTGTTGTCCTTGCCGATGTTGAGCAGCGCGTCGGTGGCCCCGGCGGAGAACCCGAAGCCGAGCCGCCCGCCGAGCCAGGCGACCAGCGCCATTGAGACGCCGGTGAGCAGGGCGTGCACCACGAACAGCAGCGGGGCGACGAAGATGAACGCGAACTCGATCGGCTCGGTGATGCCGGTGACGAAGGAAACGAGAGCGGCGGAGATCATGATGCCGCCGACGGCCGGACGCCGGTGGGCGGGCGCCGCGCGCCAGATCGCCACCGCCGCGGCGGGCAGGCCGAACATCATGACCGGGAAGAAGCCCGTCATGAACGAACCGAACCCGTCGGCGCCCTGCAGGTAGCAGGTCAGGTCGCCGGAGAACTGAGCCCCGGCCGCGTTGGTGCAGCCGGGCACCTGGAACCACACGATCGAGTTGATGATGTGGTGCAGGCCGAGCGGGATGAGCAGACGGTTGGCCACGCCGTACACGCCCGCGCCGACGACGCTGTTGTCGGCGAGCACCTTGCCGAAGCTGTTGATCCACTCGCCGACCGGCGGCCAGATGAGGCCGAAGACGACGCCGAGCACGACCCCGGCGAGCGCCGTCGCGATCGGGACGAAGCGGCGCCCGCCGAAGAACGCCAGCCAGGCCGGCAGCTTGATCCGGTAGTACCGCTGCCACAGCAGGGCCGCGACGACGCCGATGACGATGCCGCCGAGCACGCCGGTCGGGTTGTTCGCGGACCAGTTGATCGTGTCCCGGGCCACGCCGTCCGCGCCGACCACCGTCTGGGCCACCCGCTGGTGCACCGCGTCGATCGTCGGCGCCTGGAAGAACAGGCCCTTGGTGACCCGGTCGAAGACCAGGTAGCCGACCAGCGCCGCCACGGCGGTGGATCCGTCGGACCGGCGGGCGAAGCCGACCGCGACGCCGACGGCGAAGAGCAGCGGCAGGGCGTCGAAGAGCGAGTCGCCGGCGTTCAGGAGCACCGTGGCGACCTTGGCCATCCACTCGAAGCCCGGCACGTCAGCGAGGCCGCCGGGGATCGCCCCGTTGGACCCCAGCATGTCGGGCTGGCCGAACCGCTTCAGGATCGCGGCCGCCGGCAGGGCGACGATCGGGAGCATCAGGGAGCGGCCCAGACGTTGCAGCACGCCCATCACGGCCGATCCCGAGGACGGCTGAGCGGACGATCCCGCCTCGGCCGAGCGTGAACTCATCGATGTTCCTCCAGGGCTGGGGTTCGGGAGGATCGCTACGGGCGTCGGACGGGGATCTCGAGAAGGGTTCTGAGCTGGTAACGGTCGGCCCGGTAGGTGGAGACGCCGAGCTCCGCGCACATCCCGCCGGCGAAGGAACGCCGTTGGAGCAGGAGCACCGCGCCGCCGCGGGGCAGCTTGAGCAGGTCGGCGTCACCGGGGTCGGCGATGCCGCCGTCGATGGTGAGCTCGCCCGCGTCGAGCACGAGGCCGTACCGCGATTCGAGCAGCGCGTACAGCGAGCGCCCGGACAGGTCGTAGGAGTCGAGGTCCGGGGCGAGGGCCACGGGGATGTGGGCGCGCTCGATGGACAGCGGCTCGCCGTCGGCGGTGCGCAGCCGTTCGATGAAGTGCACGGCGTCGCCGGGCTGGATGCCGAGCTCCCGGGCGAGGTGGGCGCTGGCCCTGACGATCCGGCGGTCCAGGTCGCGGGAGCCGGGCGTGAGGCCGCGGGCCCGCATGTCGTCGCTGAACGACGTGAGCTGGAGGGCGAGCTCGATCTTCGGGCGGGCGACGAACGTGCCCTTGCCGGGGACCCGGTGCAGCCGCCCCTCGGACACCAGGTGGTCGACCGCCTGCCGTACCGTCATTCTGGAGAGGCCGAAACGCTGGCACAGCTCGCGTTCGGAGGGAATCGCCGCGCCGATCGGCAACTCGTTGTTCTCGATGAGATCGAGCAGGATCTCCCGGAGCTGGAAGTATTTGGGCACCGGGCTGTCCGGATCGATCTGAGCCACTGATCCCTCCCCTCTCGATCTGATCATCTGAACTAAGTTATGGTTCGTGCTGGTCTAGTCCGGACTAGACCACAGCTTGGAATTGTGTGTCAATGTACGGACCAGAGACGGATCGATAACGGCAAGGTCTCGCCAAGCCGGGATTTGAGGATGGCAGCAGATGACGACCAAGATGCGCAGCGAGATCGCCGAGCAGCCGGCCGCGCTTCGTGACACGCTTGACTCCCTGCTTCCCAGGGTGGACGAGGTGCGGCGGCTCGCGGGGGAGACCCGGCAGCTCCTCTTCGTCGCTCGGGGCACCTCCGACAACGCCGCGGTGTACGGCCGCTACCTGATCGAGGCGCACGCCGGCCGCCTGTGCGCTCTGGGGGCTCCGTCCATCGCCACCACCTACCGCCGCAGGCTCGACCTGGACGGAGTGCTGGCCGTGGGCCTGTCGCAGTCCGGGCGGACCGAGGAGATCGTCGAGACCCTCGACTGGGCGAAGAGCTGCGGCGCCAAGACCGTGGCGATCACCAACGGCGGCCCCGCCTCGCCGCTGGCCGAGATCGCCGATCTGGCCCTGTGCACGCTGGCCGGTGAGGAGAAGGCCGTCCCGGCCACCAAGACGTACACCACGCAGCTCGCCGCGCTGGCGGTGCTCGCGCTGGGGCTCGGCGCCGACGTGAACGCGGACGACCTGCAGCGGGTGCCGGACGCGGTGGAGAAGCTGATCGACGATCCCGGTGACCTGGCGGCCGTCGTCGAGGGCCTCGCCGACAAGCCGGGCGTGGTCGTCTCCGGCCGGGGACTCGCCTTCTCTACGGCGCTCGAACTCGCGCTCAAGCTGAAGGAGGCGTGCTACCTGCACGCCATGGGGCTCTCGTACGCCGACCTGCTGCACGGGCCGATCGCGGTGGTGGACGAGGACACCCCGGCCATCCTGGTCGCGGCGGGTGAGGGCCCGACGCTGCCCGGCACGGTCGCGCTGGCTGAGCGGGTGACCGGCGCGGGCGCCGCCGCGTACGGCGTCGGCGGCGGCACGGCGCTGGCGGCCGCGGCCACCGCCGCGCTGAACGGTCCCGACCTTCCCGAATGGGTGGCGCCCATGGGCCTCATCGTGCCCGGTCAGCTCCTCACCGAGGCGCTCGCGCGCAGGCTCGGCATCGACCCCGATGCCCCCCGAGGCCTGAACAAGGTGACTCAGACGGATTAGCCTGCGCACAGCACGCATATCGAGGAGGACCGACATGGCGGCAGATGTCCGGGCGATCATCGCTGGGCTCGGTGGTGTGGACAACGTCATCGACATCGAGCCGTGCATCACGCGGCTGCGCACGGAGGTGTACGACGCCTCCAAGGTCGACCAGGCGGCCCTCAGGGCGGCGGGCGTCCACGGCGTGATGCTGGCGGGCAACGTCGTGCAGGTCGTCGTGGGACCCGACGCCGACACGATCGCCAGCGACATCGAGGAGATCATCGGCTGACGCTCGGGCCGATCCGACAGGAAGGGGCGTCGTGACGACTGTTCTCGCCCCGGTGGCGGGGACGGCGGTCGGTCTGGCGGCCGTGCCGGACCCGGTCTTCTCCCAGGCCATGGTCGGGCCCGGATCGGCGATCGATCCCGAACGCGCTCCCGGTCAGGCCGTCGCCCCGATCAGCGGGACGATCGTCAAGCTGCACGCGCACGCCTACATCGTCGAGGGGGACGACGGCAGGGGCGTGCTCGTGCACCTCGGCATCGACACCGTGCAGCTCAAAGGGGAGGGTTTCCGTTTGCTCGCGGCCGAGGGGGACCGGGTCCGCGCCGGCCAGCCGGTGGTGTTCTGGGATCCCGCCGCGGTCGAGGCGGGCGGGCGGTCGCCGATCTGCCCCGTGGTGGCCCTGGACGCGGCGGACGGCGACGTCAACGGGCAGGTCCGTGGCGGCGTGGGAGCGGGCGACGACCTGTTCGAGTGGTCGTGAAGTCCGGCCCGCCGGGTAATTGAGTGCCGACGATCCGGTGCGGGGTGGTGCCGGACCGCCCGCGCCGAGCAGAATCCGCCTGAGAGAACCGAACAAGACATCCCGAGAACCCGAGAGAAGAGGAGGACCCGTGGCCGAGCGCAAGGTCACCGTCATGTCGGAAGTCGGGCTGCACGCCCGTCCCGCCGCGACGTTCGTGCAGACCGCGGCCCAGGCGCCCTTCGACGTCACCGTCGCCAAGTTCGGCGTCCCGCCGGTGAACGCGAAGAGCATCCTGTCGGTGCTGGCCCTGGACGTGCGCCAGGGCGAGACGATCGTCATCAGCGCCGAGGCCGAGGGCGCGGACGAGCTCCTGGACCGGCTCGCCGCCATCGCGTCGGCACCCTGAGCATGAGCGCGGACCGGCTGGCCGGAGTGGGCGTGAGCCCGGGCGCGGGGTACGGCCCGGCGCACCGGCTGGTTCGCGAGATCC
Source organism: Microtetraspora sp. AC03309 (assembly GCF_020826795.1). Lineage (NCBI taxonomy): Bacteria > Bacillati > Actinomycetota > Actinomycetes > Streptosporangiales > Streptosporangiaceae > Microtetraspora > Microtetraspora sp. AC03309. The sequence goes on from NZ_JADDIL010000060.1 coordinate 12,796, forward strand.
CCGAGCCGCCCAGGGGGTCGCGCCACGGCGGGGACGCGGAAGCGGAGAGGCGGCGGGCGGAACGGGCCCTGGAACAGGTCGCGGCCGACCTTTCCGCACGCGGTGACCGGGCGGGCGGTGAGGCGCGGGACGTGCTGGCCGCCCAGGCCATGATGGCCCTCGATCCGGGGCTGGCCTCGGTCGTGGCCGAGTTGGTCGGCCAGGGCGTCTCCGCTCCCCGGGCGGTCTTCGAAGCCTTCGGGAAATATCGGGATCTGCTCGCCGGGGCGGGCGACTACCTCGCCGGGCGGGTCGCCGATCTGGACGACATCAGGGACCGGGCCGTCGCGACGCTGGAGGGCCTGCCGCTGCCGGGTCTCCCGCCGGATCCCCCGGAGCCCTACGTGTTGGTGGCGAGGGACCTCGCTCCCGCCGACACCGCCCTGCTCGACCCCGCCGCCGTGGCGGCGTTCGTCACCGAGGAGGGCGGGCCGACCAGCCACACCGCGATCCTGGCCCGCTCGCTGGGAGTGCCCGCCGTCGTGGGCTGCGCCGGGGCGACCGCGATCCCGCCCGGCACGCGGGTGCTGGTCGACGGCTCCACCGGTGCCGTACGGCTCTCGCCCGCCGAGGAGGAGGTCGCCCGCGCCATGCGGGCGGACGCGGACCAGGACGCCCTGCTCGCCACCGTCACGGGGCCCGGCGCCACCGCGGACGGCCACGCCGTACCCCTGCTGGCCAACGTCGGCGGGCCGGCCGACATCGCGCCCGCACTGGCGGCGGGGGCCGAGGGCGTGGGTCTCTTCCGCACCGAGTTCCTCTTCCTGGACCGGGAGGACCCCCCGACGTGGGAGGAGCAGCAGGACGCCTACCGCGCCGTCTTCGAGGCGTTCTCCGGCTCCCGGGTGGTCGTCCGCGTCCTCGACGCCGGGGCCGACAAGCCGCTCGACTTCCTGCCGCCTCCGGCCCCGGAGCCCAACCCCGCGCTCGGCGAGCGGGGGGTGCGTATGTTCCGCCACTATCCGGACGTGCTCGCCGCCCAGCTCGATGCGCTGGCCAGGGCGGCCGAGGGCACGTCGGCGCGGGTACAGGTGATGGCGCCGATGGTCGCCACGGTCGAGGAGGCCGCCTGGTTCACCGACGCCTGCCGGACGGCGGGGCTGCCGTCTTCAGGAGTCATGATCGAGATCCCGGCGGCGGCCCTGCGCGCGGCCGACATCGCCGCGGTGACCGGGTTCTTCTCGATCGGGACCAACGACCTCACCCAGTACGCCCTCGCCGCGGACCGTGAGGCCGGGGCGCTGGCCGGGCTGCAGGACCCGTGGCATCCGGCCGTGCTCGACCTCGTCGCGCTGGCCGCGTCGGCCGCCGCGGCCGCGGGCCGGGAATGCGGCCTCTGCGGAGAGGCGGCCGCCGACCCGGCCCTGGCATGCGTGTTCGCCGGGCTTGGCGTGACGTCGCTCTCCATGGCCGCCCTCGCCCTGCCCCGGGTGCGCGCGGCACTGGCCCGGCACACCCTGGACGCGTGCCGCAGGGCCGCCGCCGCCGCGCGGGCGGCGAACTCCGCGGCGGCCGCGCGGGCCGCCGCCCGCGCGGAACTTCCCGCGCTCGCCGAGCTGTCGCTCTGAGGTCCCTCACCCATGTGACCACGTGAGCTTGTGGATAACCGTGAGGCGGGTGGTGCGATACGCGGATACCGTGATGGGTGTGCTGCGACGACTGGGCCTCGGACTGCTGGTGATCGTTATGGCGGGGTGCTCCTCCGTGGAGGCGGAGCGGACCGCCGCCCCCACCTCCTCCGCTCCTCCTCCCTCTTCCACGCCCGCGGCGAGCGAGAGCCGTACGGCGCCGCCGTCGCCGTCGGCGTCGGCGTCGGCGGGGGCAGAGGGCAGGGGCGATGTGGCCGCCACGCTCGCCGGGATGAGCGTCGAGGAGAAGGTCGGCCAGCTCTTCATGCCGGTCGTGTACGGCTCCCGCGCCGACTCCGAGCACCGGGAGAACACCGCGCGGTTCGGTGTGGGCACCCCGGCCGAGGCGATCGAGAAGTACCACCCCGGCGGTGTGATCATCTTTCCCTGGGCGGGCAACGTCTCCGACGCGAAGCAGCTCGCCGCGCTGACGACCGGGCTGCGCAGGGCGTCGGGCAAGGTTCCGCTGATGATCGGTGTGGACCAGGAGCACGGCATCGTCTCGCCGCTGGGCTCGATCGTCACCAAGCTTCCCGGGGCGATGGCCATCGGCTCGACCGGCGATCCCGCCAACGCGCGCGAGGCCGCGCGGCTGACCGGCACGGAGCTTCGCGCCCTCGGCATCACCATGGACTTCGCGCCGGTCGCGGACGTCAACATCAACCCGCGCAACCCGGTGATCGGCCCGAGGGCCTTCGGCTCCGACCCGGCGAGGGTCGCCACGATGGTCGGCGCCGCGGTCGACGGTTTCCACGCGGCGGGCATCGCCTCCACCGCGAAGCACTTCCCCGGGCACGGCGACACCTCGACGGACAGCCACACCGGCCTTCCGGTGATCCAGCATTCGAAGGCGCAGTGGCGCAGGCTCGACGCGCCGCCGTTCCGCGAGGCCATCGAGCACGGCATCGACGCGATCATGACCGCGCACGTCGTCATGCCGAAGCTCGACCCCTCAGGCGATCCCGCCACGCTGTCCCGCACGATCCTGACGGGGCTGCTCCGCGACGAGCTGGGCTTCGAGGGGGTGATCAGCACCGACGCGCTCAACATGGCCGGGGTCCGCGAGAAGTACGGCGACGCCGAGGTGGCCGTGCGCGCCGTGCTGGCCGGGGCCGACGTGCTGCTCATGCCGCCCGACATGCCCAAGGCGTACGGCGCGGTCCTGTCGGCGGTGAAGTCGGGCCGGATCTCGGCCGCCCGGCTGGACGCGTCGGTCACCCGGATCCTCCGGCTGAAGGCGAAGAGGGGCATGTTCGGCACGGTGACGACGAATCCCGGCCTGGTGCGGTCGCCGGCCCATCTGAAGACCGCCCGGCGCATCGCCGGGGAAGCGGGCGTTTCCTGACGCCCTATTCTTTTGAGGCGGGTTCACACAGGAGGTGTCGTGCTCAAGGGAGTACTGATCGACTGGGGCGGGGTGCTCACCACGAGCCTCGCCGACTCGATCGCGGGCTGGATCACAGAGGATCGCATCGACGCCACGCACTACAAGGACGTGATGCGCGAGCTGATCCTGCACGCCTACGAGGGCGGTGACGGCGAGAGCGTCATCCACGCCCTCGAACGCGGTGAGATCTCGGCGCCCGACTTCGAGCGCGACCTCGCGGCCAGGCTGGTGACCCTCGACGGCGTCCCGCCGGTGGCCGAGGGGCTGCTCGCCCGGATGTTCGTCGGGTTCCAGCCCGTCGAGGAGATGAACGAGATGCTGCGCCTCGCGCGCACGGCCGGGATCCGGACCTGCCTGGTGTCCAACTCCTGGGCGAACGACTACCCCCGGCACACCTGGGACGGGCTCTTCGACGAGATCGTCATCTCCGGTGAGGTCGGGATGCGCAAGCCCGAGGAGCGGATCTTCCACCACGCGCTCGGCCTGGTCGGCCTGCCGCCCGAGGAGTGCGTGTTCATCGACGACATCGAGGCGAACATCACCGCCGCGCGGGCCATCGGGCTGGTCGGCATCCACCACCGTGACGCCCCCGCCACCATCGGCGAGCTCGAAGGCCTGTTCGGCCTGTCGCTGCGCTCCTGACGTGACCGACGAGAGGTTCGAATGCGCGTCTATCTCCCGTGCACGCTTCCCGGGCTGGCCCGCGTGGTCGCCGCGGGCGAGCTGGGCCCCGCGCCGCTGACCGGTTACGCGGTGACCCCCGCACTGGTCGAGTGGTACGCCTCCGGCGACACCGAAGAGCTGGAGTACGTCGCCATGACGGAGGCGGCCCGCGCCTCCCTGCGGATGCTCGCGGACGCCCTCGCCGCCGAGGAGGCCGAGGGGGCTGCGACCCCGGCCCGCCGGGTCGTGGTGGTGGCCGAGGTGCCGGACGCCGCCGTCAGCGTGGGCGCCGATGTGGACGAGCGGGCGCGGGTGCGGCTCACGGAGCCGGTCTCGCTGACCCGGCTGGCCTCGGTGCACGTGGACGACCCCGCCGCCGCGCCGGACATCGAGGCGGCCGTCGCCGCGTTGCCCGCCGCCGACCTCGGGGACGACGACGCCCGGTTCACCCTGGACGGCGCCGAGGCACACGAACTCATGTGGTTCGCCACGCAGGAGATTCCCGACCTGCTGGTCTAGCCCATCGGTATCATCCATGCTGATATGACACACATTGTTTGGGACTGGAACGGCACTCTGTTCCACGACATCGATGCCGTGGTGGGTGCGACGAACGAAGTCTTCCGGCCGTACGGCGTCGGCCCCTTCGACCCGGACGGCTTCCGCGCCGTCTACACGCGGCCCATCTGGGTCGCGTACGAGCGCATGCTCGGCAGGTCGCTCCACGACGGCGAGTGGGAGCGGCTCGACGAGGGCTTCCACGATCACTACCACCGCCTGATGCTGGCCTGTGAGCTCGCCGAGGGCGCCCTGTCCAGCCTCCAGTCCTGGGAGCAGGCGGGGCGGACGCAGTCGCTGCTGTCCATGTGGGGCCACGAGCGCCTGGTGCCCAAGGTGAACGAGCTCGGCATCGCCCGGCACTTCGCCCGCGTCGACGGCCTGCGCAGCGCCTCGGGCGGTCCGAAGGCCGAGCACATGGCCGTGCACATCCTCGCGCTCGGCCTGGACCCGGAGAACGTCGTGGTGATCGGTGACAGCGTCGACGACGCGCACGCCGCGCAGCACGTCGGCGCGCGGGCGATCCTCTACACGGGCGGCATGACGAGCCGTGTGGATCTGGAGCAGGTCGGCGTTCCCGTCGTCGACTCGCTGGTGAACGCCCTCGACCTGATCTGATCGGTACCGGGTGCCCGGAGATATCGCCATTCGGGGTAGAAAGTCCGATGGCGTACCCGGGAGCCGTACTCTTGGGCGTGTGATCAACCGCCTCGTTCTCTGGAACGTCGATCTCACCCTGGTCGACGTCACCATCGTCACCAGGGACGCCTACGCCGACGCGTTCCGCATGGTCACCGGGCGGCCGCTGGTGAAGCTGGCTCCGGCGATGGGCCGCCCCGACTCCGAGATCGTCTTCGAGACGCTGGCCGTCAACGGCATCGCGGTGGAGGACTACCACCTGCCGAAGTTCCTCGACGCGCTGGCGGTCTGCTTCGCCGACAAGCGCAAGCGGCTGACCTCCGACGGCCGGGCCATGCCCGGAGCCAAGGACGCGCTCAAGGCGGTGTCCCGGCTCGGCGGCGTCGTCCAGTCCGTACTCACCGGGACGATCAGGAGCAACGCGGTCCACAAGCTCAAGGCGTTCGGGCTGGACAAGACGATGGACTTCGAGGTCGGGGGCTACGGCGAGGAGGTCTATCCCAAGGCCACGCTGCTCCAGGTGGCGCAGGGCCGCGCCAAGGCGCGGTACGGCGGGGCGTTCACCTCCGCGAACACCGTGCTGATCGGCGACTCCACGCGCGACGTCCAGGCGGCCCGCATCGGCGGCGCGGCCATGATCGCGATCGCGTCGGGCCGGTCGACGGCCGCCGAGCTCCGCGAGGAGGGGGCGGACATCGTCCTTCCCGACCTGGCCAACGCGTCGGAGGTGGTGGCGGCCGTCGCGCGCCTCACCGGGCGGTGAGGCCGTTCAGGAAGCGGGCCGCGACGGGCGCCGCCACGGCGGCCCCCATGCCCGCGCCCTCCACGATGACGGCGAACGCCAGGTCACCCCGGTAGCCGATGAACCACGAGTGCGTCGGCGGCTCCTCGCCCGAGCCGTACTCGGCGGTTCCCGTCTTGCCCGCCGTACCGGCCGGGAAGGCGACGCCCCGTGCGGTGCCCTCGGTGACCACCGCGGGCATGAGCCGGCGCAGGGCCGTCACCACTCCCGGTTCCAGCTTCTTGGGCGTCGAGCCACCCGGAGGGACCAGGCCGGCGGGGACGAGCCGCGGCGGGCGCCAGGTGCCGTCCGCGATGGCCGCGGCGACGGCCGCCATGTTGAGCGGGCTGGCCAGCACCCTGCCCTGCCCGATCGCGGCCGAGGCGAGGTCGGTGTCGCCCTCCGGGGCGGGGAACTGGGCGCGCACGGCGGGCACCCCGGGCTGGATCGGCTGACCGAAGCCGAAGCTCGACGCGACCGCGCTCATCCGCGCCCCGCCGAGCCGGTTCACCGCGAGGTCGCCGAACGTGGTGTTGCACGAGTGGGCGAAGGCGTCCCGCAGTGGGAGCGCGCCGAACTCCTCGTGGTGCGAGTTGTGGAAGGTGAAGCCGCCGATCGTCTGCTCCGCCGGGCACTTCACGGTCTGCGTGGCGCTCATGCCGTCGGCCACGAGCGCCGACGCGGTCACCACCTTGAAGGTCGATCCGGGCGGGTACGTGCCGAGCAGGGCGCGGTTGAAGCCGCCCGGCTTGTTCACCACGGCGAGGACCTCTCCGGTCGAGGGGCGCAGCGCGACGAGGGACGCGGGCTTGGACACGCCCTCCAGCGCCTGGGCCCCCGCCTGGTGGACGCCCAGGTCGATCGTGGTGGTCAGCGCCTTGCCCGCCGACTTCTCCGTGGTGGCGATCGTGTCGGCCGCGCCGTCCGCGCCGACCAGTTCGACGCGGGTGGACGTGGTGCCCGTGAGGCGGGAGCGGTACTGCTCCTTGAGCGCCTCGACGAGCTGCTGGACCGAGCCGGGCGCGGTCTCGGTGTCGATCCTGGTGCCGTCTGCCGCGGTGACGGGGGCCAGCTCCGGCTTCGCCGTGGTGACCCTGAATCTGGCGCCGTCACCGAGCCGCGGATGGACGGCGGCCGACGTCCAGGCGACCCGCCAGGCGCGGTCGCGTTCCACGAGGCGCAGTTCGCCGTCGTAGGAGAAGTCCACCGCGGCGTCGAGCGCCGCGCGGAACCGGACCGTCCTGACCGCGTCCCCGCTCTCGCCCGCCTTCGGGGTGAAGCGGGCGGACGTCACTTTCAGATCGCCGCGGAACCGGTCGTAGACGCGTTGGAAGTCGGCGGGCGGGTCGGCGGTCAGCGCCCGCATCGCCGCGTAGTCGGACCTGGACCACGCGGAGAGGAAGTCCGCCGCGGTCTCCTCCGGAGATCCCTGGGTGCGCAGCGCCCAGACCGTGCCCCCCGCCGCCACGACCGGCACCAGTACGGCGGCCGCCACGAGCGGCCACCTGCGCCGCCGCTTCTTCGCGTGATACGAAATTTCCGGCATTTCTCCCCCTTGCGTGTCGTGCTTGCACAGGGGAGCAGATGGCGGGCATTCATGTCCAATACGGATATCAGGCTCAAAGTGATATCTATTTGCGTATCATTGCTGCTCATGGACCTCGTTCGGCACCTGCGGTACTTCGTGGTGATCGCCGAAGAGCTGCACTTCGGCAACGCGGCGGCTCGACTCGGCATGGCGCAGCCGCCACTCAGCCAGCGGGTGAAGCGGCTGGAAGACGAGCTGGGCGTGCGGCTGTTCGACCGGACCAGCCGCCAGGTCCGGCTCACCGACGCCGGGCGGGTGCTGCTGCCCGAGGCGCGTGAGCTCGTGGAGAGGGCCGAGCGGATCAGGGAGCTGATGGCCAGGACGGTGCGGGGGGACACGGCGAGCCTGCGCGCCGCCGTACCACCCGACCTGGGCGCCTCCGTGCTCGCCGCCCTGATCGCCCGGTTCCGCGCCGGGCACCCGGATGTACGGCTGACGCCCACCGAGATGGGCACCTCGGACCAGGTGGACGCCCTGCTGGGGGGCGAGCTCGACCTGGGCGTCCTACGGCATCCCGTGATGGCCGCAGGGCTCGGCTTCGGTCCCATCCTGGTTCAGCATCCGGGGGTCCTGCTACGTGAGGAGGACGAGCTGGCGACCCTCGCGACGGTGCACCTGGCCGACCTGGCGGGACGCGAGCTCGTGCTGCCGCCGCGCGCGCTGGAGCCCGGCCTGCACGACGAGACCCTCGCCGGCTGCCGGCGCCACGGCTTCGTCCCCGCTGAGGTCAGGCACGCCGTCCACGGCCAGTTCATGATCGGGCTGGTCCTCGCCGGCACCGCCGTCGCACTCGGACACCGGGCCGACGTGCCCGGGGTCGTCTGGCGCCCGCTGGCCGGCACCCCTCTGTCCTGGCGGATCTCCACCGCCTGGCGCGGGGAGCCGTCCGAGCACGTCGCCGGATTCGCCGAGTTGACCACCCGCGTTCTGCGGGAGGATGCGGGCATGCCCGACGAAGGCGCATCCCCGCGACAATGGGTTGCCCCCCGCCCCGCCACGGGGTTCCTCGCATGAGACAGCTCGAACAGATCTTCCGTACGGCGGGGGTCACCGGACGGCTGCACGCGGTGGACATCGACACCGGCCGCGAGGTCGGGCTGGGCGCCGACGAGCCCGTCGTGCTGGCCTCGGTGTTCAAGGTGCCGCTGCTGGTCGCGTTCCACCGCAAGGCCGAGCGCGGGCTGCTGGACCCGGGGGAGCGGATCACCGTCCCGGCGGAGGGGCGTCCCGGGGGCGGCACGGGCCTGTCGGCCATGCTGGACGAGGTGACGGCGTCCCTCAGGGACCTCGCCTATCTCATGATCAGCGTGAGCGACAACACCTCGGCGGACGCGCTGCTCGCACGGGTCGGGCTGGACGAGGTCAACGCCGTGCTCGCGGACCTCGGCCTGGCCAGAACGAGGGTGGAGCACTCGTGCGCCGAGCTGTTCACGGCCATGCGGGAGGACGCCGGCGCCGCGGACATGGCCGAGCTGTCCCAGATGACCACGGACCCCGGCGTGATCGCCCGGCTGCGCGTGCTGGATCCGGCGCGGACCAGCCGCAGCACCCCCCGGGACATGACCCGGCTGCTCGGCCTGATCTGGCGGGACGAGGCCGCCGGGCCCGAGTCGTGCTCGGCCGTACGACGGCTGATGGGGCTCCAGGTGTGGCCGCACCGGCTCGCCTCCGGCTTCCCGTACGACGACGTGGCGGTCAGCGGCAAGACGGGCACGCTGCCGACGATCCGGAACGAGGTGGGGGTGATCGAGTACCCCGACGGCGGCCGCTACGCCATCGCCGTCTTCACCCGGTCGATCGGCACCGCGCAGAACCAGCCGAGGGCGGACGCGGCCATCGGCTCGGCCGCCCGTGTCGCGGTCGATCACCTGCGCGCGCCGTTCGTGGGGACGGGCACCATATGACGGCCTCTCCGTATGTGGGTGGAGGTGGTGACACGCCGCGCCCGTCTCGTCAAGATGGGGTGCATGGTTGAGGAAGGTGCTCTGCTGTGGGAACCCACCGCGGAGGTTGTGCGCGACGCCAGGATCACCCGCTACACCGAGTGGCTGGGGAGACCGGGTGACTACCAGGACGTGTGGAACTGGTCGGTCGATTCGCCGGCCGAGTTCTGGACGTCGATCTGGGACTATTTCGACGTGCTGGGCGACCGTGGGGACGGGCCCGTCCTCCGCGGGACGATGCCGGACGTCACCTGGTTCGAGGGCACGACCCTCAACTACGCGGAGAACGCGCTGCGCGGCGATCCCGACCGCCTTGCCGTGATATTTCGTGATGAATCCGGAAACAGGCGGACGTACACGCTGGGTGAGCTGCGCGCCGAGGTGGGCCGGGTCCGCGCCGGTCTCGCCCGGCTCGGAGTGCGGCGCGGTGACCGCGTCGCCGGATATGTGCCGAACATCCCCGAAGCGCTGATCGCGTTCCTCGCCACGGCCTCGCTGGGCGCGATCTGGTCGTCCTGCTCGCCCGACTTCGGGGCGCCCAGCGTCATCGACCGGTTCACCCAGATCGAGCCGAAGGTGCTCGTCGCCGTCGACGGCTACCGCTACAACGGCAAGGTGTTCGGCCGCGCGGACGTCGTGCGCGACATCGCCGCGAAGCTGCCGAGCCTGGCCGCGACCGTGTGGATCGGCTCCACCACGGGCGCGGAGCGAGACGGTACCGCCGCCGCCGAGCTGGGCTGGGAGGAACTGCGGGCCGAGGCGGCGGAGCCGGAGTTCGATCGGGTCCCCTTCGGCCACCCGCTCTGGGTGCTCTACTCCTCGGGCACCACCGGGTTGCCCAAGCCGATCGTGCACGGCCACGGCGGCATCGTGCTCGAACACCTGAAGGCGCTCAGCTTCCACCAGGATCTGGGCGAGGGCGACGTGTTCTTCTGGTACACCACCACCGGCTGGATGATGTGGAACTTCCTCATCGGCGGCCTGCTCGTGGGGTCCACCGTCGTGCTGTACGACGGAAGCGCCGCCCACCCGGACACCGGAGCCCTGTGGGAGCTGGCCGCCCAGGAGGGGGTCACCTACTTCGGGACCGGCGCGCCGTACATCGTGGCGTCGATGAAGGCGGGAGTACGGCCGTCCGGGCTGGACCGGCTGCGCGGGATCGGCTCGACGGGGTCGCCCCTGCCGCCCGAGGGCTTCGCCTGGATCTACTCCGACGTGAAGCCCGACGTGCAGCTCGGCTCGTTCTCCGGCGGCACGGACGTGTGCACGGGCTTCGTCGGCGCGGTGCCGCTGCTGCCGATCAGGGCCGGTGTGATCCCGTGCCGCTGCCTGGGTGCCCGCGTGGAGTCCTTCGACCCGGCCGGGGAGCCCGTGATCGGCGAGGTGGGCGAGCTGGTGGTGACCGCGCCCATGCCCTCGATGCCGGTCATGTTCTGGAACGACCCGTCCGGCGACCGCTACCGGGAGTCGTACTTCGCCGACTACCCGGGCGTCTGGCGGCACGGGGACTGGATCAAGATTCTGCCCGACGGCGGATGCGTGATCTACGGCCGGTCCGACTCCACGCTCAACCGCGGCGGCGTCCGCATGGGAACGAGCGAGTTCTACCGGGTCGTCGAGAGGTTCGAGGAGATCGAGGACAGCCTCGTGATCGACACCGGCCAGCTCGGCCAGGACGGCCGCCTGCTGCTCTACGTCACCCTCGTGCCCGGTGCGGAGCTGTCCGACGAACTGGTCGCCCGGCTGCGTACGGCGCTGCGGACCGAGCTGTCCCCCCGCCACGTGCCAGACGAGTTCCACCGGGTCCCCGGCATCCCGAGGACCCTGTCGGGCAAGAAGCTCGAGGTCCCGGTGCGCAAGATCCTGCTCGGCACCCCCGTCGAGAAGGCCGCCAACCCCGACGCCATGGCCAACCCGGAGGTCCTCGGCCACTTCGTCCCCGAACTCTGACCAACGGACTCGAGTTTCCTTATAAGTGTACTTCTAAGAAGTAGACTTCTTAGAAGTACACTTATAAGGAGGGTGCGCTGTGGTGCCCAAGCCGGAGTACGTCTTCGACCGTGAGCGCGAGTGGGCCGCGCTGACACGGTTCGCGACCTCGCGAGGCGACGAGATGCGCCTCGCCGTCGTGAGCGGACGCCGCCGGCAGGGGAAGACCTTCCTCCTCCAGGCCCTCGCGGACGCGCTCGGCGGCTTCTATTTCGTCGCGGTCGAATCGACTTCCGTGGACGCCCTGCGCCAGTTCGGCACCGCGGTGGCGGGCTATCTCGGCGTGGAAGGGACGCTGGCGTTCGCCAACTGGGACGAGGCCATCAGCTATCTCCTGGACAGGTGCACGGACCGGCTGATCATCATCGACGAGTTCCCGTACCTGCTGAAGGCGGATCGTGCCATCCCCTCGCTCCTGCAAAGGGAGATCGACGCGCGCGGGGCGAACCGTCCGGCAGGCAGCCGCGTGCGCCTGATCCTCGCCGGGTCCGCCATGTCGGTGATGGGGCGACTGCTCGCGGGTGAGGCTCCTCTGCGGGGACGGGCCTCGCTTGAACTCGTGGTGCATCCCTTCGACTATCACGTGGCGCGACGTTTCTGGGGCATCTCCGACCTGCGGCTCGCGATCCAGGTGAACGCGATCACCGGCGGCACTCCCGCCTACCGGACCCGCTTCGTCGACGGCGAGTCACCCTCGGGGCCGGACGAGTTCGACGACTGGGTGCTCCGGAGGGTCCTGAGCACGGAGTCGCCGCTTTTCCGCGAAGCCCGCTACCTCCTCTCGAACGAGATGGAGGTACGGGATGAGGCGCTGTACCACGCTGTCTTGGGCGCGATCGCCGCCGGGAACAACACGCGCGGCGGCATCGCCGGTCACATGGAACGAAAGTCGACCGACATCGCGCATCCGCTCGCGGTGCTGGAGGACTGCCGGCTCATCAGGAAGGAGATCGATCCGATCCGGAAGGGGTCCGTCTATCGCGTCGCCGAGCCGCTCGTGACCTTCTACGAGTCGATCATGAGGCCCTCGTGGAGCCAGCTGGAACGAGGTCGCGCGGCCCAGGTGTGGAACGGCGCCCGATCCAGGTTCGCGTCGCAGGTGCTCGGGCCGCACTTCGAGCACATCTGCCGCCAGTTCGCACTGGGAGTGGAGTGGGCCGGCGAGTTCCCGTCCGAGGTGGCCGCCGGCGTCGCACCGGGCAGTGGCAGGGGGCGGAACATCGAGGTCGACGTGATCGCACTCGGGCCCCAGGACGGCGTCCACAGACGACGGCTGCTCTCGGTGGGCGAGGCCAAGTGGTCCGAGGTCATGACGCTCCGGCATCTGGGACGACTCCAGCAGGCCAGGGACCAGCTGCACGTCCGGGGGCTGGACACCCGGGACACCGTGCTCGCCCTCTACAGCGGCGCGGGGTTCGACCGCTCGCTCACCGACGCCGCGGCGGGGGACCGGGGCATTCTCCTCGCTGATCTCGCCATGGTGTACGGCTGAGCGTCAGGATCTGAGACCGGTCTCGTAGGCGACGATGACGAGCTGGGCGCGGTCGCGCGCGTTCAGCTTCGTCAGCAGCCGGCCGACATGGGTCTTGACCGTGGCCATGCTGAGGTGCAGATGCTCGGCGATCTCGGTGTTGGACAACCCGTGGGCGATCAGCCCGAGCACCTCGCGCTCACGCTCCGTCACCCCGTCGAGCACGCGGGAGAGCGGCCGCGCGGGCTCCGGCCTGCGGGCGAACTCGGCGATGAGCCGCCGGGTCACGCTGGGCGCGAGCAGTGCCTCGCCCGCGGCGACGACCTCGATCGCGGCCAGCAGGTCCTTCGGCGGCGTGTCCTTGAGCAGGAATCCGCTCGCCCCCGCGCGCAGCGCGCCGTACACGTAGGCGTCCAGGTCGAACGTCGTGAGGATGAGCACCCGCACGCCGGCCGTCTCCGGTGAGCCGCAGATCCTGCGGGTCGCCTCGATGCCGTCCATCTCCGGCATCCGGACGTCCATGAGGACCACGTCCGGGTGTTCGCCGCGCGCGAGGTCCACCGCCTCCGCGCCGGTGCCCGCCTCGCCGACCACCGTCAGGCCGGGCGCCGTCTCGACCAGGAGCCGGAAGCTGCCGCGCAGCAGGGCCTGGTCGTCCGCGATGAGCACACGCACCGGCTCGCTCACGACTCCTCCATCATCAGGTGACGCGGTTCGTACGGCAGGCGGGCGGACACGCCGAACCCGCCTTCGCGCCGCGGCCCGGCCGTGAACGCTCCGCCGTACATCATGACGCGCTCGCGCATCCCGGTCAGGCCGTGGCCCGCGGTGTGGGGGAGGACGCGGTGGCCGGGACCGTCGTCGGTCACCTCGATCAGCGCCTCGCGTCCGTCGGTCTCGATCCGCACCCGGCAGCGGGCCGGGGCCGCGTGCTTCACCACGTTGGTCAGGGACTCCTGGGCGATCCGGTAGATCGACAGCTCGACGCCCTCCGGCAGGTCGTCCGCGCCGCGTACGTCCAGATCGACGTGTACCCCGGCCAGCGCGGCGCGCTCGGCCAACGCGGGGAGCCCGGAGAGCCCCGGCGCGGGAGCGAGGTCGACGTCGGTCTCCGAGCGGAGGACGCCGAGCATGTGGCGCATCTCCGTGAGCGCGTCGCGGCTGGTCGCCTCGATCACGCGCAGCGCCTCCACTGTGTCGTCCGGCCGCGCCCCGGCGACGTGGTGGGCGATGCCCGCCTTGACCGCGATCAGGCTCAGGCTGTGCGCGACGATGTCGTGGAGTTCGCGCGCGACGCGCAGCCGTTCCTCGGCCACCGCGCGCCGCGCGAGCTGCTCGGCCCAGCGCGCCGCGTACGCCCGCCGCTCCCGTACGGCACGGCCGATCGTGTACGTCCCGCCCATGGCCACCAGGCCGACGGGGATCAGGCCGAGGCGGTTCATCCACAACGAGGGTGTCGCGGGCAGGGACACCCCGAGGGTGAGCAGCCCGATGAAGCCCGTCCCCGAGAGCACGCCGACGGCCGACGTCGCGACCCGGCCGACCGCTCGCCGGCCCGCCACGACGGTGTACAGCGCGTAGGAGGCGGCGACGAACGGGTCCCGCATGACCCCGAGGAACACCGCCGCCAGCGACAACGCCAGGACGGCGCAGAAGACCGGGACCGGCCACAGCCGCCGGACCGCGACAGGAAGCCCCACCCCCGCCACGATCAGCCCGTCGACCCACATGGGGACTCCGGGGACGTACGCCTGCCCGGGGGCGAGCGTCCGCGAGAGCAGCACGCACGTGTACGCCATGGCGGCCAGGCAGTCGAGCGCGATCAGCGTGCGCCGGGAGAACGACGGCCCGTTCCCGGGCCCCGCGCCCCCGAACCCCGCGCCCTGGGGGGAATCGTCCACGCGCCGACGGTACCCGCGCCGCGCCCGCGCCGCCTCCGTCCGTGGGTTGTCATCCCGTGGTCCGATGTGCCGGAGCGGCTCCGTACGGGACCGTGGCAGTCATGATCGAAGTGAGAGATCTGGTCAAACGCTACGGGGGCACCACCGCGGTCGACGGGCTGTCCTTCCAGGTGAGGCCGGGGCAGGTCACCGGCTTCCTCGGTCCCAACGGCGCGGGGAAGTCGACGACCATGCGCGTCCTCCTGGGCCTGGCCGCGCCGACCTCCGGCGAGGCGCTCATCGACGGTCGCCGCTACGCCACGATCCGGCGGCCGGCGCACCGCGTGGGCGCGCTGCTGGACGCGGGCGCGGTGCACGGCGGGCGCAGCGCGTACGACCACCTGCTCAGCCTGGCCCGCACGAACGGGATCCGGCCGCGCCGGGTGGTCGCCCTGCTGGAGGAGGTGGGCCTCGCCGGCGTCGCGCGGAAGCGTGTCGGGGGCTTCTCCCTCGGGATGAGGCAGCGGCTCGGGATCGCCGCCGCGCTGCTCGGAGATCCGGGTGTGCTCCTGTTCGACGAGCCGGTCAACGGCCTGGACCCCGAGGGTGTCCGGTGGATCCGCGAGCTGATGCGGTCGCTCGCGGCCGAGGGCCGCACCGTCCTGCTGTCCAGCCACCTGATGAGCGAGATGGCGCTGACCGCCGACCATCTCCTGATCATCGGTCGCGGACGGCTGATCGCGGACTCCTCGACGCGCGACCTGACCCGGGACGGGACGTCGCTGGAGGACGTCTATCTGCGGATCACCGCCGGCAGCGTGGAGTTCGGGGCGGGCCGATGACCGGGGCGCTCTCCGCCGAGTGGCTGAAGATCCGCTCGGTCCGCTCGACGTACTACATCCTCGCCGTGGCGGCGGTGGCCGTGGTCCTCGCGGCCCTGTTCATCTGGCAGGGGGTGGTCGTGTGGGACGAGCTGCCGCCCGAGCGGCGGGCGCGGTTCGGCGCCATCCCGATGGAGGAGTACACGCTTCCCGTGACTCAGCTCGCGCTGGGCGTGCTCGGCGTGCTGGCGGTCACCTCCGAGTACGCCACGGGCACGATCAGGTCCACCCTCGTGGCGGTGCCGTCCAGGCGTGCGGTGCTGGCCGCCAAGGCCGGGGTCGTCGCCGCGGTCGCGCTGGCCGCCGGGGAGGCGGTGGTGTTCGCGACGTTTCTCGTCACCCGGGCGATCGTGGGGGATCGCCCCTTCCCCGGCCACACCACGGGCCTGTGGCACCAGACGCCGCAACTGCTCCTGCTGGGTCTCTCGGTGATGGCGTTCGCTCTGATCGGGCTGGCCTTCGGGGTGATGACGCGGTCCACCGCCGGGGCGGTCATCTCGGTCGTCGTGCTGCTGTTCGTGGCCCCGGCCTTCATCACGTACCTGCCGGACCCGTGGGGAAGGCGGTTGTCCGCGGTGATGCTGTCGAACCTGCCCGACCAGGTCGCGGGCGCGCTGGGCTGGTCGTCGCCTGAGATCTACGTGGGTCCGTGGGCGCGGGTCGCCGTCCTGTCGCCGGGCTGGGCGGCGACGGTGCTCGCCGCGTACATCGTGGTGCCCCTCGCCGCGGCGGCCGTCATGTTCCGCCGCCGCGACGCGTGACGCCCCTCAGACGCCCTGGGGGAGACGGAACAGGCGGCCGGGGTCGTACGCGGCCTTGACCCGGGCCAGCCGGTCGGCGTTGGCCCCGTAGTACTGCCGCCGCCACGCCGGCAGCTCCGGGTCGATGTAGTTGACGTACGCGTGGTCGCCGAAGTGGGGCCGCATCGCCGTGTGGGCCGCCCGGGTCCACGCGGCCGCCCCCGCCCTGTGCGCGTAGTACTGCACGCTGAAAAGGGCCTCGCGGTGCGGGAACGCGGTGGCGTCGGGCGTGACCCGGCCGACCGCGCCGCCGAGGGCGTCGAGGAGGACGGAGTGCCGCCCGGACGCGGCCACCTGCCCGATCAGCGTGCTGATCCCCGCCGCGGACAGCGGCGTGTACGCCATGTGCGACTTGGCCGAGAAGGAGTCGCGTACGAGCCGCCCGTTCGCGGTCTGGCCGGGCAGGGCGCCGGGGCGGTGGCACTGCGACACGGACAGCGTGGAGCAGCCCGCCATGATCATCATGGCGTGGCCGTACGACGACGCGCTGATCCACCGGCTCGACGGGTCCGCGCCCACCCGGTGGACGAGATCGGCGAGAAGCCGCTCGCAGCCCGCCCTGTCGCCCACGTACAGCCCGCCGATCTGCACGTCGGGCGAGGGGTCGTGGTTCAGGTGCAGGTTGGACCACATCGCGTCCGGCGCGTACGGCGCCCACGCCTGCCACGCCCTGACGGCCGCCGCCGCCTTCTTCCAGGGCCAGTGCAGGAAGAACACGGTGACGTCGCGGGTGGTGTGGGTCCGGAACGTGAAGGAGGTCGCCACGCCGAAGTTGCCGCCGCCGCCACCGCGGGACGCCCAATACAGGTCGGGGTTCTCCGTGGCGGAGCAGGTGAGGACACGCCCGTCGGCCGTCACGATCCGCACCGATTCCAGCACGTCGCAGGTCAGGCCGTACTTCCGGGAGACCACGCCGATGCCGCCGCCCAGCGTCAGCCCGGCGACGCCGACCGTCGGGCATGATCCGGCGGGGATGCTGACCCCGTGCTTCCCGAGCTGGGAGTAGACGTCGACCAGCCGGGCGCCCGCGCCGACCGTCGCGTGGCCGCCCGAGTACCGGACCGAGCTCATCGGGGACACGTCGACGACCAGCCCCGGGCCGGTCGACCAGCCCGCGTAGCTGTGGCCGCCCGACCGCGAGGTCACCGCCACGCCGTACCGCCGGGCGAAGCCCAGGCATTCGGCGACGTCCGCCGCGGTCCGGCAGTAGGCGACGGCGGCGGGCCGCGTGGAGTCGAAGGCGGTGTTGAACACCAGGCGCGCGGCGTCGTAGGACGCGTCACCGGGGCGGACCAGCCGCCCGCCGAGCCCGCGGGCCAGTGCCGTCCAGTCCGCCGGCCGCGGACCCGCCCAGGCGGGCGTGCCGGACGCGAGGGCGGTACCCGACGCGATGGCCGTGCCGGCCAGCGCCGAGACACGGAGGAAGGCGCGCCGATCGATCATGATTCACTCCCCGAGGTTCGATCTCCCTCGGTGAGACGCCCCGCGATCGGCGGTGGTTTGGTCACAGTCTGGTCACCGAGCCGGAGTGGTCAAGTTGACGTGTGTGACGTTCTGAGGTGGTATCGGGATCGTGGGTGGCGTGGAGCTCCCGATCAATGGGGATCGGGAGACGAGACGGGCACCTGAGGAGAGATGGACATGTCGGGGACACGTCGGTCGCATCGCGGGATCTGGGGGCCTTCCCCCGGGCGGGCGACCCCGCCCGGCCGGGTGAACTCGCCAGCCCGGCGCGGCGGCCGCCGGAACCCGCGCTGTGGGATGCTGGACGCACCGTCCTCTCCCAGCGTGGCCGGTCCGCCTCGGATCACGAGGTCATGGACTCTCCGCTGACGGCGACCGGAGGCCGCGGATCGCACGATGACCCGCGGGCGTCGGCCGAGGGCCAGCCGAACCATGGTGAAGAAACCGCAACGTGGCGGACTTCACAGATGTCGGCGGCCAAATGGAGGTTCGGCCCGGAATCAGGTGCCGACCGCACATATTTCCCCTTTTGCGGAACGATGGCCCCGTCATGGGGCAGTACCACCAGGACCGCACGAGAACCCAGTACCTCACAAAGGAGTGAGTAGCGAGATGCCGCTCGAGACGGCGGGGAGCCGGCGCGAACCGGGAACGGCGCGCGAATCGGACACGGCGCTGACAGAGCCGGAACCGGACGGGGCACGGATGCGGCGCGGGCCGGACGAGGCACTGGACACGTTGCTCCGTGACGCGGCCGAGAAGTGCGCGGCCACATCGGAAGCCCCCTCGGGCGAGGACACGCTCGCCTTCCTCCGCGACTACTATCGCCACGTCCCGCCGGAGGACCTGGCCGACCGCGACCCCGTTGACGTGTACGGCCCGGCGATGGCACACCGGCACCTCGCGCGGCACCGGCCCCAGGGCCGGGCGCTGGTCAGCGCCTACACGCCGACCCTGGACGAGTGCGGCTGGGACCCCGGCCGCTCGGTGATCCAGATCGTCACCGACGACATGTCGTTCCTGGTCGACTCGGTGACGATGGAGCTGGACCGGCACCAGGTCGGCACCCACCTCGTCGTCCACCCCCAGATGCGCGTCCGCAGGGACATGACCGGCGCGATGCTCGGTCCCGGCCAGGAGGAGGCCGCCGGCCAGCCCCTCCAGGAGTCCTGGATGCACATCGAGATCGACCGGCAGGCCGATCCCGCCGTCCTCAGCGAGCTGGAGAGCGACCTGCGGCGGGTGCTGCAGGACGTCCGCTACGCCGGTGAGGACTTCCCCAAGATGCGGGCGCTGGCCGTGAACACGGCCGAGGACATCGCGGCCGGTCCGTCGCGGCTGGACCCCGCCGGCGTCGAGGACAGCGTCGAGCTGCTCCGCTGGCTCGCCGACGGCCACTTCACCTTCCTCGGCTCCCGGGAGTACCGCCTGGAGCAGTCCGACGACGGCGAGACCCTGCGCGCGATCCCTGGCACCGGTCTCGGCATCCTGCGGGCCGACAAGGCGGGTTCGGACAGCTTCGCCGCGATGCCGGCCGAGCTGCGCGCCAAGGCCCGCGAGAAGCAGGTCCTGATCGTCACCAAGGCCAACAGCCGGGCGACCGTGCACCGCCCGGTGTACCTCGACTACATCGGGGTGAAGCTCTTCTCCCCCGAGGGAGAGGTGATCGGCGAGCGCCGCTTCCTCGGCCTGTTCACCCACGTGGCGTACAACGAGTCGATCTCGCGGATCCCCGTGCTGCGGCGCAAGCTCGCCGAGGTGCTCGACCGGGCCGGGATGCCGGCCGACAGCCACGACGGCTCCGATCTGATGGAGATCCTGGAGACCTACCCCAGGGCCGAGCTGTTCCAGATCCCGGTGGACGAGCTGCTGCCGATCGCGCTCGGCGTGCTCCGGCTGCGCGAGCGCAAGCAGGTCAAGCTGTTCCTGCGCAGGGACGACTACGGCCGCTACATCTCCTGCCTGGTCTACCTTCCGCGTGACCGGTACACCACGAAGATCCGGTGGCGCATGCAGGACATCCTGCTCAAGGCGCTCGGCGGTACCTCGCTGGACTACAGCACCATGATCGGCGAGTCGGCGCTGGCCCGCCTCCACGTGGTGATCCGCGGTGAGCGCGGCAGGTCGCTGGCGGAGGTGCCGGTCGACGTCGAGGAGCTGGAGGCCCGGCTGGCGGCCGCCACCCGCTCCTGGGACGAGGACCTGGTCGACGCCATCACCGAGCTGTGCTCCCCGCAGGAGAGCACCGCCCTCACCGCCCGGTACGGCAACGCCTTCCCCGAGGGCTACAAGGCCGACTTCCCGGCGCGCACGGCCGTCACCGACCTGAAGCGGCTGGAGGAGCTCTCCGAGGACGAGACCGGCGACATCGGGATGAACCTCTACGAGCCGTACGGCGCGGCCGAGGGGGAGCGGCGCTTCAAGATCTACCGGATCGGCGCGCACATCTCGCTGTCCCACGCCCTGCCGCTGCTGCAGCGCATGGGCGTCGAGGTCGTCGACGAGCGCCCGTACGAGATCAGGCGTGACGGCGACGCGGTCAAGGACGCCTGGATCTACGACTTCGGCCTGCGCTACACCCCCTCGGGCGAGGTCGACA
Organism: Microtetraspora sp. AC03309; assembly: GCF_020826795.1. Lineage (NCBI taxonomy): Bacteria > Bacillati > Actinomycetota > Actinomycetes > Streptosporangiales > Streptosporangiaceae > Microtetraspora > Microtetraspora sp. AC03309. Next base: position 33,106 of record NZ_JADDIL010000060.1, read on the forward strand.
GGAACGACGTCAAGCGGCTGTTCCACGACGCGTTCGCGGCGCTGTGGCGTGGCGAGGTCGAGAACGACGGCTTCAACGCGCTCGTGCTGGCCGGCGGCCTCACCTGGGAGCAGGCCGAGATCCTCCGCGCGTACGCCAAGTACCTGCGCCAGGCCGGGACCACGTTCAGCCAGGAGTACATCGAGAAGGTCCTGCTCGGCAACGTCAGGCTGGCCCGGCTGCTCGTCCGCTACTTCGAGGCGCGGCTCGCGCCCGGACGCTCGGAGGAGGTCAGGTCGGAGCTGTGCGACGCGCTCAAGGAGGAGGTCCTCGCCTCCCTGGACGAGGTCGCCTCGCTCGACGAGGACCGCATCCTGCGGGCCTACCTGGAGATGATCGCGGCCACGCTGCGGACCAACTTCTTCCAGAAGACGGAGTCCGGCGGGCGCAAGCCGTACATCTCGCTGAAGTTCGACCCGCAGGCGATCAGCGTGCTGCCGCTGCCCCGGCCGAAGTACGAGATCTTCGTCTACTCGCCGCGGGTCGAGGGCGTCCACCTCAGGTTCGGGAAGGTCGCCCGCGGCGGCCTGCGCTGGTCGGACCGCATGGAGGACTTCCGCACCGAGATCCTCGGCCTGGTCAAGGCGCAGATGGTGAAGAACACCGTCATCGTCCCCACCGGGTCCAAGGGCGGGTTCGTCGTGAAACGTCCGCCCGTGGGCGGACGGGACGAGATGATGGCCGAGGGCATCGCCTGCTACCGGCAGTTCATCTCGGGCCTGCTCGACATCACCGACAACCTGGTGGCCGGCGAGGTCGTCCCGCCCCGTGGCGTCGTACGGCACGACGGCGACGACACCTACCTCGTGGTGGCCGCCGACAAGGGCACCGCGTCGTTCTCCGACATCGCCAACGCGGTGGCCAAGGAGTACGGCTTCTGGCTCGGGGACGCCTTCGCCTCCGGTGGGTCGGTCGGCTACGACCACAAGGCCATGGGCATCACCGCCAGGGGCGCCTGGGAGTCGGTGAAGTACCACTTCAGGGGTCTGGGCGTGGACGTCCAGACCACCGACTTCACCGTCGTCGGCGTCGGCGACATGTCCGGAGACGTCTTCGGCAACGGCATGCTCCTGTCGGAGCACACCCGGCTGGTCGCGGCCTTCGACCACCGGCACATCTTCGTGGACCCGTCACCCGACGCGGCGACCGGTCACGCCGAGCGCCGCAGGCTGTTCGCGCTTCCGCGCAGCTCCTGGGCCGACTACGACGCCTCGCTGATCTCGGCGGGAGGCGGCGTCTGGCCGCGCACCGCCAAGTCGATCCCGGTCTCGCCGCAGGCGCGGGCCGCGCTGGGCATCCCTGACGGCGTGACCGCGCTCGCGCCGAACGAGCTGATCAGCGCGATCCTCAAGGCGCCCGTCGACCTGCTGTGGAACGGCGGCATCGGGACGTACGTCAAGGCCGCGTCGGAGAGCCACGCGGACGTCGGCGACAAGGCCAACGACGGGCTGCGCGTCAACGGCGCCGACCTGCGCTGCAAGGTCGTGGGCGAGGGCGGCAACCTCGGCTTCACCCAGCTCGGCCGGATCGAGTTCGCCCTGAACGGCGGCCTGGTCAACACCGACTTCATCGACAACTCGGCCGGTGTGGACACCTCGGACCACGAGGTGAACATCAAGATCCTGCTCGACCGGGTCGTCCGCGACGGCGACATGACCGACAAGGACCGCGACCAGCTCTTCCTCGACATGACCGGCGAGGTCGGCGAGCTGGTGCTGCGCGACAACTACGCGCAGAACGTGGTGCTCGGCGCCGCCCGCGCGCAGGCGCCGGACATGCTGCACATCCACGCGCGCTACCTGCGGAAGCTGGAGCGGGCCGGACTGGTCAACCGGCAGCTGGAGAACCTCCCCTCCGACAAGGTCCTGGCCGAGCGGCGTCAGGCGGGCCTCGGCCTCACCCAGCCGGAGTTCTCGGTCCTGCTCGCCTACACCAAGCTCGTGGTGGACGGTGAGCTGCTCGCCTCGGACCTGCCCGACGATCCGTACCTCGCGCCGTGGCTCGTGTCGTACTTCCCGTCGGCGCTCCAGGACCGGTTCCAGGGCTCCATGGACGCGCACCCGCTCCGGCGGGAGATCATCACGACCCGGGTCGTGAACGACGTGGTCAACTTCGGCGGGACGAGCTTCGTGTTCCGTTTCGGCGAGGAGACCGGCGCGTCGACGCCCGACATCGTCCGGGCCTACCTGGTCGCCCGCGAGGTCTTCGATCTGCCGAGCTTCACCCGCCAGGTCGAGGCGCTGGACAACGAGGTGGACACCGCGACCCAGATCGCGATGCTGCTGGAGGGCCGCAAGCTCTCCGAGCGCGGCACCCGGTGGTTGCTCGGCAACCGCAGGCCGCCGCTCGACCTCTCCTCCACCGCGGAGTTCTTCGCCGAAGGCGCGGGCGCCCTGCTCCCGCACCTGCCCAAGCTCCTCACCGGCCTCGACCTCGCCGCGTACGAGGAGCGCAGGGACGGCTTCGTCGCGCGCGGAGTGCCGGAGGAACTGGCCGAGCGGGTCGCGGTGATGGTGCCCGCGTACTCCACGTTCGACCTGGTCGAGATCGCCGCGCTGGCCGGGCTCCCGCTGCACGAGGTCGCCGAGGTCTACTTCGACCTCGCCGACCGCCTGCAGCTCGCCAGGCTGCGGGAGCGGGTCATCGCGCTGCCCCGGGACAACCGGTGGAACTCGATGGCGCGCTCCGCGCTCCGCGACGACCTGTACGCCGCGCACGCCACCCTGACCAGGGAGGTGTTGCTCCACAGCGAGTCCGGGCTGTCTCCCGAGGAGCGGCTGGCCCGCTGGTCGGAGGCGAACGCGGCGGCCGTGGGCCGGGCCAGGCAGACGCTGTCGGAGATCTGGGAGAGCGACCACTTCGACCTGGCCACCCTCTCGGTGGCGCTGCGCGCCGTACGGACGCTGGTCACGTCCAGCAACCTTCCCCACACGGAAGAGTAGGCGCGGGAGTGGACGGGATCAGCGGGTCGTGGCCTTGGTCACCAGGCCGTCGTAGCCGATGACGTGCGCGGGCGCGGTGGAGCTCTTGGGCGGCACCGCGCTCGCGTACTGCTGCGTCTCCACGATCCGCCGGTCCCTGCGCACCAGGGGGTTGCCCAGGTCCCACCGGGCGTCCTTCGGGATGGCGAGCGGGCGGCCGTACCCGCAGCTGAGCACGGGTGACCACGTGCTGGTCCGCAGCAGCGTGTAGAGGATCAGTCCGCCGCCGCCCTTCGTGCGCAGCGCGAAGACGGGATAGTCCACGGCGGCGGCGAACAGCGAGTCGTAGTTCATGCAGTCCGCCTGGCGCGCCTTCTCCCGCCGCTTCCTGATCTCGGTCGCGTACCCGGTCGTCTGCGGTCCGGGCGCGATCAGGCCGGACGCGAAGCCGTCCTTGCCCTCCTCGGCGATCGTGGCGTGCAGGGGGCCCATCAGGTTGGGGCTGATCGCGACGGTCTGGTCACGGGAGTCGAGGGAGGTCGCGTAGCCGTCCGCGTCGACGGACACCTCGGGGGCCTTCTCGCCCGTGTAGAGCAGCGACTCGAAGCTGTTCTGCCACGCCGACGCGGAGTTCTGCCGGACGAACGTCAGCACGGCGACCCTGACCTCGCCGGAGGAGTCGCGGCGCTCGACGGTCGCGGCGAACCATTGGCGGGACGCCTTGGGCCCCAGGCGGGGCACCAGCAGCGTCCGCTCGCCCCACGTGTAGCGCGGCGGCTTCCTGCCGGACGAGTGGAACTGGGCGATCGTGATCGGGCGCTGCCCGTCCCTGGAGAGCTGGAGTACCCACCGCTGGGCCCGGCCCGCGCGGACGACGTCGTCCGTCGCGAGGTAGGTGTCCAGCGCGTCACGTGCCTCCGCGAGCGTCACGGCGGGTTTCGCGGGGAGCCGGCTCGGCGAGGGCGACACGCCCGAGGTCGCCGCGACCGGACTGCGCGAGGGCGTCGGCGCCGCGCCGGAGCAGGCGGCCGTGCCGGCGACCAGCGCGAGCGCGAGCGCGGAACGGCAGGTGAACGCGAGCACGCGTGTGGCTCCGTCCACCCGAGGCCTCCTCTCGCGCACCGGCCCGGTTCACCGGCCACATCACCGGCACATCGTAGCCAAGGCGCGGTACGGGCACGGTCCGGTGTTCGCGTACCCTTTACAGACGTGGCAGTCATCGATCCAGCCGAAGAGATCAACGAGCTTACCGGCACCCTGAAGGGCATTCAGGACGTGCTCGACCTCGACGCCCTGCTCAAGCAGATCGCCGAGCTGGAGGAGCAGGCTGCCGCGCCTGACCTGTGGAACGACGTGGAGCAGGCGCAGCGGGTCACCAGCAAGCTCTCCCACCTGCAGGGCGAGGTCAACCGGGTCCAGGGCCTGGCCCGCCGGCTCGACGACCTTCCCGTCCTGTTCGAGCTCGCGGCCGAGGAGGGCGACGAGGACGCGCTCGCCGAGGCCGAGAAGGAACTCGCCTCGCTCAAGTCGGACGTCGGCGCCCTGGAGGTGCGGACGCTCCTGTCCGGCGAGTACGACTCCCGTGAGGCGCTCATCACGATCAACTCGCAGGCCGGCGGCGTGGACGCCGCGGACTGGGCGCAGATGCTCCTCCGCATGTACCTCCGCTGGGCCGAGCGCAAGGGCTACTCCACCGAGGTCTACGACACGTCGTACGCCGAGGAGGCCGGCATCAAGTCGGCCACGTTCACGGTCAAGGCGCCCTACGCGTACGGCACGCTGCGCGGGGAGCACGGGACGCACCGCCTGGTCCGGATCAGCCCCTTCGACAACCAGGGCCGCCGCCAGACCTCGTTCGCGGGTGTGGACATCGTGCCGGTCGTCGAGCAGACCGACCACATCGACATCAACGAGGACGACCTGCGGGTCGACGTCTACCGGTCCTCGGGCCCCGGCGGTCAGGGCGTGAACACCACGGACTCCGCGGTGCGGATCACCCACATCCCCACCGGCATCGTGGTCTCCTGCCAGAACGAGCGCTCCCAGCTGCAGAACCGGGCCTCCGCCATGGCGGTCCTGTCGGCCAAGCTGCTGGAGCGCAAGCGTCAGGAGGAGGCCGCCGCGATGAACGAGCTCCGCGGTGAGTCGACGACCTCATGGGGCACCCAGATCCGCAACTACGTGCTGCACCCGTACCAGATCGTGAAGGACCTGCGCACGGGCGTCGAGGCGGGCAACCCGAGCGCCGTTCTGGATGGCGACCTCGACGAGTTCATCGAGGGCGAGATCCGCTGGATGCGCCGCCAGGAGTCGCAGTAGCGATGCCGCGGCGGCTCAGTAGCCGCCGACGTGCTTGAGGGCGAGCAGGGCCAGGGCGAGGATCACCGTCAGGGCGATGACCAGGGGCGACAACCCCAGGAAGCCGTGATGGTGGACCTTGGCCCTGCCTTCCCTGCACACCGGGCAGCGTCCCTCGACGACGGGGCCGGCGCACGCGGCGCAGATCAGATGTTCGCAGCTCATGGGACCTCTACCTTTCCGCTAGCCAGACCCTAATCGTTTTGTTTCCGTTATGGACGTTCCATGCCAGTGTTACCCCTAGACTGGCCTTCGGCCAACCGGAACGTCGATCCTTCGTAAAGAGACCGGCGCCCCCCGAGCTGGATGTCCCAACCCCTAGACTGGCATGCCGTGATGCGCCCGTGATCCATTTCGATAATGTCACCAAGGTCTACGCGAACCAGAACCGGCCCGCCCTCGACCACGTGAGCGTGGATGTCGACAAGGGCGAGTTCGTGTTCCTCGTCGGTCCCTCGGGATCGGGCAAGTCGACCTTCCTCAGGCTGGTCCTCAAGGAGGAGCGGCCCAACTCCGGTGCGATCCATGTCGCCGGCAAGGACCTCGCGAAGCTCTCGAACTTCAAGGTGCCGCACCTGCGGCGCCGGATCGGATGTGTTTTCCAGGATTTCCGGCTCCTTCCCAAGAAGAACGTCTACGAGAACGTGGCGTTCGCCCTTGAGGTCATCGGCAAGCCACGGCGGTTCATCCGCAAGGTGGTTCCCGAGGTCATCGAGCTGGTCGGTCTGGAGGGCAAGGCCCACCGCATGCCGGAGGAGCTGTCGGGCGGCGAGCAGCAGCGTGTCGCCATGGCTCGCGCGTTCGTCAACCGCCCTATGATCCTCCTTGCCGACGAGCCGACCGGAAACATCGACCCCGCGACGAGCATCGGCATCATGAAGGTGCTCGACCGCATCAACAGGACCGGTACCACCGTGCTGATGGCCACGCACGACGCGGCCATCGTCGACTCCATGCGCAAGCGTGTGGTCGAGCTGGAGGATGGCAAGATCGTCCGCGACCAGTCGCGCGGCGTGTACGGACAGGCGTACTAGCCAACGAGTGGCGATCCAGGTCGGCAGCCAGGCGCCGCCTGGGCGCCGCGTAGTCAGTTTGGAGTAACGGGGAGTATGCGGGCCAATTTCATCTTCTCCGAGGTCTGGATCGGCCTCCGCCGCAACCTCACGATGACCATCGCGGTCATCGTGACCGTCGCGGTCGGTATGGGACTCCTGGGCATCGGATTGATGATCAACTCCCAGGTCTCGTCCCTGACCGGCTACTGGACGGACAAGGTCGAGCTGTCGGTCTTCCTGTGCGAGAAGAACAGTCCCTTCCCCGCGTGCAAGAACAAGGGCGCGATCACGGAGGAGCAGAAGGCGGCCCTGAAGCAGACGATCGAGAGCCTTCCCGACGTCGAGCGGGTCGACTTCGAGGACCAGGCCAAGGCGTACGAGAACTTCAAGGACGGCGGGAACAACTCGATCCTGCTGTCCGTGATCAAGCCTGAGGACCTGCCCGAGTCCTTCCGGGTCAAGCTCAAGGACCCGGACAAGTCGACGGCGGTGCAGGACAGCCTGAAGGGCCAGGCCGGCGTCTCCAACATCGTGAACCAGCGGCAGATCCTGGAGTCGGCCTTCGGCTTCATGGAGAAGCTGCGCAACATGGCCCTCGGAGTGGCCATCCTGATGGTGTTGGCGGCGACGCTGCTGATCGGCAACACGGTCCGGTTGTCGGCGTACAACCGGCGCAGGGAGACCGGCATCATGCGGCTGGTCGGCGCCTCGAACGTCTACATCCAGCTGCCGTTCGTGATGGAGGGCGTCATCGCCGGCCTGATCGGCGGCGTGTTCGCCGCGGTCCTCCTGATCTTCACGAAGGTCTTCATCTTCGAGCAGATCCAGACCTACACGGCCGCGCCGCTCACCTGGAACACGGTCGCCTTCGTGATCACCGTCACGATGATCATCGGTGTGGTCATCTGTCTGCTCGCCTCCTTCGTGACCCTCCGCCGTTACCTGAGGGTGTGACGGGGGTATGGTCGCGCTCTCCAGCGCCGCTCGACGCTCCGGCCGCCGGTAGGCTCCCTGTATGCCACGTGAGATCGGGCGCAAGCTCATCGCTCAGAACAAGCGTGCCCGGCACGACTTCTTCATCGAGGACACGTACGAGGCCGGGCTCGTCCTCACCGGCACGGAGGTCAAGTCTCTCCGCGCGGGAAAGGCCAATCTCACCGACGGCTACGCCACCGTCGACGGCGGTGAGGCATGGCTGATCAACGTGTACATCCCTGAGTACAGCCAGGGAACGTGGACCAACCACGCCGCGCGGCGCACCCGCAAGCTGCTGCTGCACCGCAAGGAGATCGGCAAGATCCAGCAGGTCCTCAAGGAGCGTGGTCTGACGCTGGTCCCCCTCGCCCTGTACTTCAAGGACGGCAAGGCCAAGATCGAGATCGGTGTCGCGCGCGGCAAGAAGGACTACGACAAGCGGCAGACCCTGATGGAGAAGCAGGCCAACCGCGAGATGGCGCGTGCGATGTCCAACTCGGTCCGGCGTCGGGGGGGCCGCTAGGCCGTGTCCGCCGCGAGAGCCGTACGGGCAGCTCTGGCTCTGGGGCTGACCGTACCCATGCTGACGGCTTGTTTCGAAGAGCCTTCCCCGCTCGACGCCGTGCGGGACTTCCTCGTGGGCTGGCAGAGCGGGGACTACGCCGCCGCGGCCCGCCGGGCCGACGGGGACCCCGCGACTGTACGGCAGGCCCTGGAGGACGTCGGCGTCCAGTTGGACGCGGCCTCGTTCCGCTTCTCGCTCAAGGGCGTGAAGCGCGACGGCGAGAACGCCAAGGCCGAGTACCACGCGGAGGTCGACCTCGGGGAGAACAACCCCCTGTGGGAGTACGACAGCACGCTGCCGCTGCGCATGGTCGGCGGCAGCTGGAAGATCCACTGGTCGCCGAGCGTGATCCATCCCGAGCTGCACGCCGGGGAGCGGTTCGCCGTCGACGTCGAGCCCCAGGCCAGGCAGCCGATCCTCGACCGGGCCGGTGAGTCCCTCCAGGACGAGACGATCCGGTACGTCGCGGGCGTCTACCCCAACAAGATCGAGGACAAGTCGGCGCTGTGCGCGGAGCTGTCCAGGGTCACCGGGTTCGCCGAGGACCGCCTGCTCAGCCGCATCCTGTCGTCGCCGCCGCAGGCGTTCGTGCCCCTCGCGACCTTCGGCGGAAAGACGTTCGCCCAGGTCAAGGACAAGCTGAGGGTCATCAAGGGCATCACGATCACGACCGACAGCATCCCCGTCGCGCCCAAGTCGCCGAAAGACATCGTCGGTCGCGTCGCGGCGATCACGCCCGAGGCGGAGCAGCAGCTCGGCGGCCCGCAGCGGGCCGGCGACACGGTCGGCCGGGACGGGCTGCAGAAGGCCTACCAGGACCAGCTCACCGGCTCCACCGAGACCCGGGTCGTCATCCTCGACACGGCGGGCAAGCAGGTCAAGGAGCTCAAGGCGTGGCCGGGCCGGGCGAACACGTCGGTCCGCACCACCATCGACTCCAGCCTGCAGGCCGCGGCGGACACCGCCGTCGCGACCTCGCAGCGGGTCGCCCTCGTCGCGCTCCAGGCGTCCACCGGTGAGATCCGGGCGATCTCGACCCAGGGGATGCACCAGCAGAAGGACGCCCTCGCCGGGAAGTACCCCGCCGGCACCACCTTCTCGATCATCGCGACCGACGCGCTGCTGAAGAACGGCTTCGATCCCAAGCAGAAGGTGCCCTGCAGCGCCGACCGGTCCGTGGGCGGCGCCAGGTTCGAGCAGGCCGGATACTCCGGAGGCGTCACTCCCACGTTCTCGTCCGATTTCGCGCGTGGCTGCGTGACCGCGCTCGCGTCCCTGGCCCGGCGGGTCAGCGGGGACGCCGTCACCGCCAGCGCGTCGAAGTTCGGCATCGGCAGCGCGTGGGAGCTCCCGCTGGGCACGTTCAGCGGCTCGGTCCCGACCCCGGCGAGTGACGCGGCCACCGCGAAGATCATCGCCGGCCAGAGTGTCCGGGTGAACCCCCTGACGATGGCGCTGGTCGCCGGCGCGGTGAAGTCCGGCACGTGGCGGCCCCCGGTGCTGGTCACCTCGCCCTCGTCACCCGACCCGACCGCCGAGGTGGCTCCGGCCGCGCCTCCCGCGCCCATCCCGCTCGACCCCACCGCCGTCGAGCAGATCCGTACGCTCATGCGCGCCGGGGTGACCTCGGGCACGGCCCGCGCCGCCGCCGCCCCCGGTGAGCCCGTGTACGGCGTGGCGGCCGGAATCGGCTACGTGGTGAAGAAGCAGCGGCAGGATCTGTCGTGGTTCGTGGGCTGGCAGGGAGACGTGGCGGTGGCCGTACTGGCGGAGAGCACGGACGCAGCCGCCGCCTCGGCGGTGGCCGGGCGATTCTTCCGCGGCGCGGCCCAGAAAAATCTCTGACGGAAAAAATCTGGGGGCGAGCAACCATTCGGCCCCTCGCACGCGTCTCTCTAAGTGACTGGGCCCGCTTGGGGGGTTGCGGGCTCGGTCAGCGTGATGAGACCAGGGCTCCATCTCGGGGGGAGCCCTGCCGTCCGGACCGGCTCGACCCTGCCGGTCGGCCCCCGGGGGCGTGCGTAGTGGCGCGCCTCCGGGGGCTTCGTCGTTCTCCGGGGAGATGCCGGGCAGATGCCGGGGAGATCGGGAATTTCGGTTCGCGTGCCCGGCGTTGTCGGATGTAAGGTTGCGATGCCGAGCCCTACGGGGCCCGGGTTGACAACTCAACAGGGGGTGACCGGTTTCGACTTCGACATTGCAAGTCAGGGGAAGCGGGTCGAGGACTGCGGACATAACCTCGTTAACACTGTGACCGCAAACCAATAAGTGCCAATAACACGCGCACTGAGGTCAGCCAGGGCTCCCTGGCTCTCGCCGCCTAAGCAGCGAGTGACCTCTGTCAGCCCGGGACCGCCTCCGGCCCGGATCTGACATCGCTAGGAGGCTCAACCGACCGACCCGGTCACGGGGACGTTCGGGAAACCAAACAGTGACTGAGCCCGTCGGCGACTCGCCTGTGAGATCGCCGGGGCTGAGAAAATCGCAACAGGCTGCACCCGGAGAAGCCCTGTCTTGGTGTTGAAGGACGCGGGTTCGATTCCCGCCACCTCCACATGGGAGACCCGTGGTCGACGGCTTTCAGCCGTCTTCCGCGGGTCTTTGTTTTGCCCAGGGGGACGACCCCCTGGAACCCCCGGGACGAGACCCGTGGTCGACGGCTTTCAGCCCTCTTCCGCGGGTCTTTGTTTTGCACCAGCACCCGCTGGTCCTCCGAGGGGGTGAGCAGGGTCTCACAGTCCAGTTCGAGTGAGCCGATCTCCGGGTGCAGGACGCGCATCCGGCTGCCGCGCCGTACCGCGACCTCGTGCCGGTCCCACAGGTCGGCGACGTGGACCCGGCTGTAGTGCTCACCGTGCCGGTGGAGAACTCCAGGGAGCTGCACGCGGCGATCGCGGGGAGCGAGTACGCCGAGATCGACAGCGGGCACGTCGTGCTGATGGAACGTCCGGAGGAGTGGGTGCGGCTGGTGGCCGAGTTCGTCCTCCGCCCGAGGTGACCCTATGGTTCACCGGCGAGCGGCGTACGCGTCGATCTCGCCGAGCAGGGCCGACTTGCCCTCGTAGGTGAGGAACGACGCGCGTACGGCGCTGCGGGCCAGGTCGGCCACGCCGTCCCGGTCGAGGCCGAGGAGATCGGCCGCGACCGCGTACTCGCCGTTCAGCGTGGTGCCGAACATGGGCGGGTCGTCGGAGTTGATCGTGATGGGCACTCCCGCCTTGACCAGCGCGGCGAGGGGGTGCTCGGTCAGGCTCTCCACGGCGCGGGTCCGCACGTTGGACGTGGGGCACACCTCCAGGGTGATCCCCTCGGTGGCGAGGTGTTCGAGCAGGGCGGGGTCCTCCACACTGTGGACGCCGTGCCCGATCCGCTCGGCCTTCAGGTCGCGGAGGGCCTCCCAGACCGTCGGGGCGCCGGTCGTCTCGCCCGCGTGCGGGACCGAGCGGAGCCCGGCGGCGCGCGCCGCGGCGAAGTGCGGGGCGAACTGCGAACGGGGCACGCCGATCTCCGGCCCGCCGAGGCCGAAGCTGACCAGGCCGTCCGGCCGCTGTTCGAGTGCCACCTTCAGCGTCTGGTCGGCGCCGGGGACGCCGTCCTCTCCCGGGATGTCGAAGCACCAGCGCAGGATCGTGCCGAAGTCGCGCTCGACCGCGAGGCGGGCGTCCTCGATCACCTCGCAGAACTCGGCGGGAGCGAACCCCCTCTGGATGTGCAGGTGAGGTGTGACGGTGAGCTCGGCGTACCGTACGCGCTGGGCGGCCAGGTCGCGGCCGACACCGTGGAAGAGTGACCAGACGTCCTCCGGGTCCCTGATCAGGTCGACCACGGCGAGGTACACCTCGATGAAGTGCGCGAAGTCGCGGAAGTCGAAGTAGTCGGCGAGCAGGACGGGGTCGGCGGGGACGGGCGTCGAGCCCTCGTGGCGGGCGGCGAGCTCGGCCACGATCTGGGGCGACGCGGAGCCGACGTGGTGCACGTGCAGCTCGGCCTTGGGCAGTCCGGCGATGAATTCGGTGAGGTCAGCAGCGGTCACCGGATGACCGTAACAACGGCCACCCGGGCGACACCAAGCTGAAAGCTCCTTTCTCACACAAGATTGTCATGATCAGCCGGATAGCTCGCCGAGCGTGACGGGGACGGTGCTCTCGCGCCCGCTCGGGTAGAGCAGCTTGACCTTGACGGTGTCGCCGGGCTGGTGCCGGGCGAGCACCTCGGTCAGGGTCGTCGCGTCCGGTGTCGGGGTGCCGTCGATGCTGACGATCACGTCGCCCGTCCTGATCCCCGCCTTGTCGGCGGAGCCGCCGCGGGTGAGCCTGCCGACGAGGACGCCGACGGGCGAGCCCAGCGCGTCGACGGCGGTCCCCACCTGGACGCCGAGTGCGGCCCGGTGGCTGTTGACGACCTTGCCGTGCTTGACGATCTGGCTCGCGATGTCGGTGGCCGTGTCGCTCGGGATCGCGAACCCGATGCCGGGGGCCGCGCCCAGTTCGGGGGAGACGGCCGCCAGGGTCGGGATGCCGATGACGTGGCCGGTCAGGTCCACCAGCGCGCCGCCGCTGTTGCCCGGGTTGATCGGGGCCGAGGTCTGGATGGCGTTCGGGATCGTCGAGCTGGGCGTCCCCTGACCGCCCGAGCCGGAGACGGTACGGCCGAGCGCGGAGACGATGCCCTGGGTGACGCTGCCCGAGTAGCCCAGCGGGTTGCCCATGGCCAGCACGATCTGGCCCACCTTGAGATCGGAGGAGCGGCCGAAGGACGCGGGTGTCAGGCCCTGCGTGTTGTCCACCTTGATGACCGCGAGATCCCCGGCGGGGAAGACGTTCAGGAGCCGGGCGGTCCGCTTCTTGCCGCCGGTCGCGAGGGTGACGGAGAGCTCCTCCTCACCCCCCACGACGTGCGCGTTCGTCAGTATGTGACCGTCCTTGTCGTAGATGATCCCGGAACCGAGGCCCTGGCTCGTGGTGATCTGCACGATCGACGGCAGGACCTTCTTGATGACCTGCTCGTACGTGGCCTCCAGTTGGGCCGGACCGCCCCCGGGCGACGGGGTCGCCGTCGCGGTTACCGACGGTGTCCGGGTTGTGGCCGAGCCTTTCGCGGCCATGTCGGTGATCGGGCCTCCGCAGGCCGCACAGGCGAGCAGCGTCATCGCTGCCGCCGTGCGCGTGACGGTGCGTGAACGTGCCATGGGCGAGCGACTACCCCCGTGGAGGGAGGTATTCCGGACTGAGCGTGACAATCAGCGTTTGTCGCGTAATCTGCGGTCATGGCGGAGGCTGGCGACGTCCCGCGGGAGGCGTTCACGACCCCGATGCCCCGATTACGCCCGGAAGACGCGGTCCAGGCCGGGCAGTCGCCGGAGCGGCACGAGCCGCCGGCGGCCTGGGGGTTCCGTGACCGGGGCGGCGGGATGCCGCTCCGTCTCGTCTACGCCGTCCTCGCCGGTGTGGGCACGGTCGTCGCCATCGCCCTGGTCTTCGTGGTGTTCTCCGGTGACCGCCCGGAGGCCGCGCCGGGGCCCGTCCATCAGGGGCGGCCTGCGGGCACTCCCGGCGCCAGCCCCAGCGCCGTCGTATCCCCGACCCCGGTCGTGCGGCTGCCCAGGGTCCCCGCGGCGCGTTCGATGGTGGTCCACCCGGGCGAGGGCACCCCGACGGCGGCGTTCGTCGTCGACGAGAGGTCCGGCATCGGCTACGCCGGATTCGGGCGGCCCTGGCGGAAGGCCGATCCGGCCCCGTTCGCGTACGCGCAGAGGGCGGGACGGGCGCTGATCGCCTCCAGCCCGATGCCGGGCGCGGTCCCGGAGGCGCTGACCACGTACGCCGCGTACCGGAAGGTCGCGACGAGGGCGGCCAAATGGACGCTGCGCCTCCAGCCGGACGGCGGCACCCTCACCTGGACGGCGTCGCAGCCGTTGCGGCGGGGCATGGGGTGGCTGCTCGGCTATCGGCTCACGTACCTGGTCGACGGGCGCAGGCACTCGTCGGAGGCGATCGTGGCCGTCGTGGGCACGAGCGGCACGAGCGGCACAAGCGGCATGAGCGGCACGGGCGGCAGGAGCGGGAAGAAGCCCGCGTTGTTGTTCGCCACGGTTCCGGACACCCGAGCGGAGTTGTACCACGACCTGAACATGCTCTTCTGGACCCTTCGTCCGATGTAGCCGGAGAACAACATTCCAGAATATGATTCTGGGGAATTCCGGTGCGACACGTTCGTGGAGGGTCAGATGGCGATCGGTCTGAGCGAGGAACACGAGGCGCTGCGCGAGTCGGTCACCAGGTGGGCCGAACGCAACATCCCCGCTGACGTGGTGCGGAGCGCGGTGGCGGCCCTCGGTGCCGGCGCGGAGGAACGTCCCGCCTTCTGGTCCGGTCTCGCCGAGCAGGGACTGCTCGGTCTGCACATCCCCGAGGAGTACGGCGGCGCCGGATACGGCCTGCTCGAAGCCGCGGTGGCGATCGAGGCGCTGTCCGCGCGGGTGGCCCCCGGCCCCATCGCGCCGACCGTCCTCGCCGGCGCCGCCATTCTGAAGGCCGACGGCAAGGCCCACGCCGACCTGCTCCCCGGCCTCGCCGACGGCAGCCTGACGGGGGCGGTCGCCCTGACCGGCTCGATCACGGGTGTCCGCGAGGACGGTGTGCTGACCGTCAGCGGCGTCGCCGAACCCGTGCTCGGGGGCACACTCGCCGACGTGCTGGTGCTGCCGGTCTCGACCGATCGCGGTGAGGAATGGGTGGCCCTGGACGCATCCCAGGCGACGGTGACGCCCATCGCGTCGCTCGACCTCACCCGTGGCGTCGCCAAGGTCGAGGTGACGGCGGTGGCCGTACCCGCGGAACGGGTCCTCGACGGGCTGGAGGGCCCGGACGTCCTCAGCCTGGCCGCGATCGTCCTCGGCGCGGACGCGTCGGGCGTCGCGTCCTGGTGCGTCTCGGCCGCGGCCGACTACGCCAAGGTCCGGATCCAGTTCGGCCGCCCGATCGGCCAGTTCCAGGGAATCAAGCACAAGATCTCCCGGATGCTCGTCGCGCTGGAGCAGGCCAGGGCCACGGTGTGGGACGCGACCCGCGCCACCGGCGACGAGCTGGCCTACGCAGCCGCCATCGCGGGCGTGATGGCCCCCGACGCGGCGGTGCAGTGCGCCAAGGACGCCATCCAGACGTTCGGCGGCATCGGCTACACCTTCGAGCACGACGCGCACCTGTACTACCGGCGGGCGCTGACCATCCGGGCGCTGCTCGGATCCTCCGCCGACTGGGCCGAGACGGTCGCCTCGCTGGCGCTCGGCGGTGTCGCCCGCGAGCTGGAGATCGACCTGCCCCAGGAGGCGGAGCCGCTGCGCGCCGCCATCCGTGCGGAGATCGCCCGGATCGCCGAGCTGCCCACCGAGCCGGACGGTCCCGGCGGCCGGGGCAGCGAGCAGAAGCGGGCCCTCGCCTCCGCCGGGTTCGTCCTGCCCCACCTGGCCCGGCCGTGGGGGCGTGACGCCACGCCTCTGGAGCAGGTCCTGATCCATCAGGAGCTGCGCGGGGCGAAGGTCAAGCTGCCCCAGATGATCATCGGCGCCTGGGTCGTGCCGTCCATCGTCACGTACGGCACCGCCGAGCAGCAGGAGCGCTTCCTGCCGCCCACCCTGAGCGGCGAGATGATCTGGTGCCAGCTCTTCTCCGAGCCGGGCGCGGGCTCCGACCTGGCCTCGCTGCAGATGAAGGCGGAGAAGGTCGAGGGCGGCTGGAAGCTCAACGGCCAGAAGATCTGGACCTCCGTCGCGCACGTCGCCGAGTGGGGCATCTGCATCGCCCGGTCGGACACCTCGCGGCCCAAGCACGACGGCATCACGTACTTCATCGTGGACATGAAGTCGCCCGGCGTGACCGTGCGGCCGCTGACCGAGATGACGGGGGAGAACCTGTTCAACGAGGTCTTCCTCGACGACGTGTTCGTGCCGGACGACCTCGTCGTCGGCGAGGTCAACGAGGGCTGGAAGGTCGCCCGCAACACGCTGTCCAACGAGCGGGTGTCGTTGTCGTCGGGTTCCGGCGGAACCGGCTCCTCGGTCCCCGACCTGGTCGGGCTGTGCGGCAGGCTCGGCCGGGAGCTGACCCCCGTCGAGCGGCAGGAGCTGGCCAAGGTCGTCTGCGAGAGCCACTCGATCAACGCGCTGTCGCTGCGGGTCACGCTCAAGCAGCTCGCCGGGGCCGAGCCGGGCGCGGACGCGTCGGTGCGCAAGCTGCTGTCCACCTCGCACGCGCAGAACGTCGCGCAGGCGGCGGTCGGCCTCCTCGGCGCGGCGGCGGTCACCGCGGCCGACTGGAAGCTCGGCGATCCTGGCTACTGGAACCGGGCGATCCTCGCGACCCGCGCGATGACGATCTACGGCGGTACCACCGAGGTGCAGCTCAACATCATCGCCGAGCGCATGCTGGGCCTGCCGCGCGACCCGGAACCCGGCAAGTAGCGCCTGTTGTCCCTTCACCGGGCGCTCGCGCGCCACGGCCCGGCCGGCCTCGGGCTGCTGCTCGGCCTGCTCGCGCTCGGTCCGGCGCTGGGGCCGGGGTTCGTCCTGCGGTACGACATGGTGTTCGTGCCGGACCCGCCGCTGGTCTTCGGATCAGGCGGGTCCGGCGGCTTTCCCCGCGCGGTCCCGAGCGACCAGGTCGTCGCGCTGCTGTCGGCCGTCCTCCCGGCGCAGGTGGCGCAGAAGCTGATCCTGCTCGGCGTCTTCGTGCTGGCCGCGTCCGGGGCGGCCGCGCTGGTTCCTCCGGGCCCGGAGGACGGCCGCACGGCGGGGCGGTTCGCGGCCGCCGCCTTCTACGCGTGGAACGCCTATCTCGCGCAGCGGCTGCTGCTGGGCCAGTGGGCGCTCCTCCTGGGCTTCGCCGGGCTTCCCTGGGCGGTGCGCGCGGCGGCCGGCGGCGGCTCCACCGGGCGGTACGCCGTACGGCTGGCGGTGGCGCTCGTTCCCGCCGCGATCGGCGGTTTCCAGGCGACGCTGGTCACCGCGATCACGGTGCTGCCGGTGGCGGCGCTGACCCGGCGGGCGCGTGCCGTACCGGTGCGCCTCCTGGTCATCGGCCTGGTCATCGGGCTGCTCAGCCTGCCGTGGCTGGTGCCCGCCCTGGGGGCCCGTGCCGTGACGGACCCCGCGGGGGTCGACGCCTTCGCCGCGCGGGCCGACGGGCCGTTCGGGACGCTCGGCAGCCTGCTCACCCTCGGCGGTGTCTGGAACGCCGAGGCCGAGGTGCCGGGACAGGGATCGTGGGCCGTCGCCGCCGTGCGGCTCACGCTCAGCGCCGTCGCGCTGGCCGGGTTCGCCGGGCTCGTCAGAGCCGGTGAGCGACGCTCTCGGGGGCTCGCGGTGGCGGCGGTCGCGGGGTTGGGCGTGGCCTGTCTGGGGGCGTTCGCGCCCGGAGTGCTGAAGGGGCTGATCGGATGGTGGGCGGGATTCGGCCCGTTCCGTGACGGCCAGCTGTTCATCGCGCCCCTCGTGCTGTGCCAGGCGCTGGGGTTCGCCGTCGTCGTCCACCGGCTGGGACGGCTGGGGGCGGCCGCAGTCGCCGTTCCCGTGCTGGTGTTGCCGACGTTCGCCCTGGGGGCCTTCGGCCGGCTGGCGGCGGTGGACTATCCCGGCGAGTGGCGGCGGGTCCAGGCCATCGTCAACGGGGACCCGGCGCCGGGTGCGCTGGTGTCGCTGCCGTGGGGAGCGCACCGGGCGTTCGCGTGGAACGGCGGGCGGGTGATCCTCGATCCGGCCACCAAGCTGTTCTCCCGCCCGGTCGTGTGGGACGACACGCTCGTGGTCGAGCGGCGGGCCGGAGGAGCGATCCGGGTCGCGCCGGAGGCCCCGGCGGCCCGGCGGATCGGCGACCTGATCCGGGGCGGGCAGGGCTCTCTCACCGCCGAGTTCGCCGCGCAGGGGGTGAGATTCGTTCTTATCGATCAGTCGAACGAGAACGGGTTCCTGTCTCGGCTCCCCGGCGCCAGTCCTATTTTCCGTGGCGAAGAGCTGCTCCTGTTGCGGTTGTGAGCTGGGAATACATCCCGACCGGGTGAGTACCGGAGGGTAACTTGCATTGTCACGGTTTGACTAACGCTCTGGCTTATGACGTGTATCACGTTCTACTCTCGGCACACTGCGTACGGGTCTGGGAGGAGAAGCACGATGGTGAAGGTGCTAGCCGCTCTGGCGGTCGGGGCAGTGCTTGCCGGCGTCGCCTCGGTCGCGGTCGTCAATGTGGCCGCACCCACTCCGGAGCCCCCGAACAAGCCGCTCTACAACTACGGCACCCGCTGACCGCTCGGGTTTAGATCACCGGTAATCCGGGTTTATGGCCATGAGTTTAGTTTCGCCATGCCTTTTTCCGGATTCTATTGAATATTCACGAAATTTCCCGTCTTTTCGACTTTCTCCGCATAGTGCGGCGGTGCCGTACGAGGAACGGGAGGAGTGATCGTGGCCGTACCGGATGTGGGAACGAGCGGCGCCCCGTTCGCCCCCGAGCGGCGCGACGGGCTCCACCCCCAGCTCCGCGGCACGGCCGGAACCGGCGATCCCCAGCTCTCCCTGCGCGGTGTGCGCGTCGCCGTGCTCAACTTCCGCGAACCCCTCCAGTCCGTCGCCGGCGGTGCCGAAGAGTACGCCTGGCAGGTCAGCCGGTTCCTCGTGGGCGAGGGCGCGCGGGTCCACTTCGTCACCAGCCGCGAACCCGGGCAGCGGGCGGCGGAACGGCGGGACGGCATCGAGCTGCGGCGCATGGGGAACCGCTACCTCGTCTACCTGCTGGTGCCGCTGTGGTTGCTGCTCAGGCGGCGCCGGTTCGACCTGGTCGTCGACTCGATGAACGGCGTCCCGTTCTTCGCGCCCCTGGTCGTCGGGCGGCACACGGCCGTGGTCTCGCTGGTCCACCACGTCCACGACCGCCAGTTCTACGCGTTCTTCCCGAGATGGCTGGCCAGGATCGGCTGCTTCGTCGAGGGGCCCGTCGCCCGCCTGGTCTACCGGAACCGGACCACGATCACCGTCTCCGAGTCGTCGCGCGACGAACTGCGCGCCCGGCTGCGCTGGCTCGCGCCGATCGTGATCATCCCCAACGGCGGCCCGGTCGTCCGCCCGATCGCGGACGTCCCCGTGGAGGGCGAACCGGCCGTCGTGTACGTGGGCCGCCTCGTCGGGCACAAGCGGATCGACCGGGTCGTCGACCTCGCCGCCGACCTGCGCGAGACATGGCCGGGCCTCGCCGTACACGTGGTCGGGCGCGGCCCCGAACTCGACCGGCTCAGGTGGCGGGCGGAGGCGAGGGGCGTGACCGACCGGGTGCGCCTCCACGGCTATCTCGGTGAGCCCGAGAAGAACGCCGTCCTGAGCGCGGCGGTGCTCAACGTGACCGCCTCCGAGTTCGAAGGCTGGGGACTGACGGTCATCGAGGCGGCGGCCCTCGGTGTGCCCACCGTGGCGTACGACGTCGCCGGGCTGCGCGACTCCGTCAACCACGGCGTCACGGGATGGCTCGTGGGCGAGCACGACCGCCTCGCCGAAACGGTCGAGCGTGCCCTCAAGGAGCTCTCCGACCCGCGGCGGCGTGCCGAGGTCCAGGACGCGTGTCGAAACTGGGCAAGGGAGTTCACCTGGGGCAAAACCGGCGCTAGCATGGCGGATCTGATCGCCGCCGAGCTCGCCAAGAGCATCCCCCTCCCCGGAGCAGCTGAGTGACCCTTGTCGGCTGGGCGGTTCCCGGGAACCGCCCCAGGATCGACCCGGAAGCGGCGGCGTACAGCGATCGCTTCCGGCACCGGCTACGGCTGCTCGCGGGATGTCTGCTGCTCGGCGCGGTGGCCTTCAACACCGCCACCGAGAAGATCATCGCCGAGACCAAGCTCGACATGGCGGTCAACCCGATCGCGTTCCTCGGCCGCGCGCTGCACCTGTGGGACGACGCCTACTTCGGCCACCTGCAGAACCAGGCGTACGGCTACCTGTTCCCGATGGGGCCGTTCTACGCGCTGTTCCTCGCGCTGGACATGCCCGCGTGGAACGTCCAGCGGCTGTGGATGTCGTTCGTGCTGTGCGCGGCCTTCCTCGGGGTGGTCCAGCTCGCCCGCGCGCTGCGGATCGGCACGCCGGGCACGCGCGTCCTCGCCGGGTTCGCGTACGCGCTGGCACCCCACGCGCAGGCGCTGATCGGCATCAACTCCTCCGAGTTCCTGCCCAGCGCCGTGCTGCCGTGGGTCATGCTGCCGCTGGTCAAGGGGGCCGGCGGCACGCTGGGACCGCGCCGGGCGGCGGCGCTGTCCGGGGTCGCGTTCCTGTTCTGCGGAGGCGTCAACGCCGCCGCCGAGCTGGCCGTCCTGATCGTCCCCTTCGTCTATCTGCTGACCCGGTCGCCCGGACCGCGACGGAGGCGGCTGATCGCCTGGTGGCTCGGCGCGATCGCGGCCGTCTCCTGCTGGTGGCTGGCGCCGCTGCTGGTGATGGGCCAGTACGTCTTCTCGTTCCTGCCCTACATCGAGAACGCGGCCGCGACGACCCAGGTCACCTCGCTCACCAACACGCTGCGCGGCACGTCGAGCTGGCTGGCCTTCCTGTCCGTGGACGGCGAGCCGTGGATGGGGGCGGCGTACGAGCAGGCGCTGCGGCCCTGGCTCATCGTCGTCACCGTGGTGCTCGCGGGCCTCGGCCTGGCCGGGCTGCTCCTGCGGAACCTGCCGGAACGGGCCTTCCTGCTGATCGCGCTGCTCACCGGGGTCGCGATCGTGGTGGCCGGTCACGCCAGCTCCATCGCCGGTCCGCTGAACGGGCCGATCCTCGAACTGCTCGACGGCGCGCTCGCGCCCTTCCGCAACCTGCACAAGTTCGACGCGCTGATCCGGCTGCCCATGGTGCTCGGCCTGGCCGGGCTCCTCACCCTGGTCAAGGTGCGATGGCGGCTGCCGCTCGCCGGCGCGAGCGCCGCCCTCGTCGCGGCCACCTGCCTGCCCGTGCTCGCCCAGGGGCTCGCCCCCTCCGGGTCGTTCGCGGAGATCCCCGACTACTGGAAGCAGGCGACCACCTGGCTGGACGACAACGCCGGTGACGGGATGGTCCTCGCCCTGCCCGGTTCCAAACGCGGCGAGTACCTGTGGGGCCGTCCCCTCGACGAGCCCATGCAACCGCTGCTCACCGCCCGCTGGGCGACCCACACCATCGTGCCGTGGGGATCCGCGGGGGTCACCCGGTTGCTCGGGGCGATCGACGACCGCTTCTCCAGTGGCCGTGGATCGGCCGGGCTCACCGCCACGCTGCGCCGGATCGGGGTCTCCCACCTCGTCGTACGGAACGACCTCGACCGGCGCACGATCGGCACGGCCTGGCCCGCGCGCGTCCACCAGGCGATCGAGGACTCGCCCGGCCTCACGCAGGTCGCGCGGTTCGGCCCCGGCATCGGGATGGGCCAGAACGACACCGCCTCAGGCTGGCTGGACCAGCCGTACCAAGCGGTGGAGATCTACCAGGTGGACGATCCCGCGCCGCGGGCCGGAACCGTCCCGACCGAGGGCACCCTGCGCGTGGGCGGTGCGCCGGATGCGGTGCTCGCCCTCGCCGAGCAGGACCTCCTCTCCGGCGACCGCCCGGTGATCCTCGGAGACGACCCCGGCGCGTTGAAGATCCCGCCGTTCGACACGATCGTCACCGACACCCTGCGGAAGAGGGAGGTCGCGCTCAGCGACCTCAGACAGGCGGACGGCGCCACCCTCACCCGGGACGACCCCTCGCCGGGAACGGACCTCACCGACCCGGCGTGGGAGACCTTCCAGTCGACGGCCCGGCTGTTCGAGATCGTCGACGTGCGCGCCTCCTCGTCCGAGGCGGACGTGAGCGCCATGCCCGGCTCCCGCGACCCCGGGCACCAGCCGTACGCGGCCCTCGACGGGGACCGGCGCACGAGCTGGCGCTCGACCGGATGGAAGGGCGCCGTCGGGGAGTGGCTGGAGGTCCGCCTCACCCGCCCGACCCGCCTGCCGTACGTGACGATCGCTCTGGAGCAGGCCGCCATCGGGCCGCCGCCGTCGGAGATCACGGTGGAGACCGACGCCGGATCGGTGCGCCAGGCCGTACGCGCGACGGAGGAGGACCAGCGGCTCACCGTCCCTCCGGGCGAGACGACCCGCGTCCGCGTCCGGGTGACGAAGCTGGCCTACCCGCCGAAGACGACCCTGGGCAGCCGCGTCGGCGTCACCGAACTCGGCATCCCCGGGGTGAAGGCGGGGCGGACCATCGTCGTCCCCGAGGTGCCCGGAGACCGCGCGGGAGAGGCGACCGTGTCGTTCAGCAGGAACGGGAACGTTCCGGCGTGCATGCGCGGCTCCTACGTCTGGACCTGCTCCGGACGGCTGGAGGTGCTGGGCGAGGACGGCTACGGGTTCGACCGGTCCTATGTCTCGCAGGGGTCGGGCGACCGGGTCGTCACGGGCCAGGCCGTGCTCACCGACCGCACGGTGATCGAGAAGCTGACCTCGCTGCCGGGCGACGCGCTCACCGTCACCTCGTCGTCCACGTTCACCGGCCACCCGGCGGGGCTCGCCAGGTCGGCGTTCGACGGTGACTCCACGACGGTCTGGTACGCCTACCCGTTCGACCGCAGGCCGTCGCTCAGCGTCGGGCTCGCCCGCGCGACCACGCTGTCCCGGATCAAGGTCGTCTTCCCCGACTCCTATCTCGGGGCGCCACCCGTACGGGTGACCCTGCGCGCGGAGGGCGGCACCCGCGAGGGCTGGGTGGGGCGGGACGGGTGGATCACCTTCCCGGCGTTGAAGGCGCGTGCCCTCACCATCGAGTTCACCGCGCCGAGCTCACGCTCCCTGGAAGTCGTCGACATCACGATCCCCGGCGTGCGGAAGCTCGGCGGCCTGGTCGGGTTCCCCCTCCGGCTGCCCTGTGGCTACGGCCCCACGCTGCGGGTGAACGACGTGCCGGTGAGCAGCGAGATCGTCGGTGGCACGCTGGCCGACGTGCTGGCCGGCAGGGCGCTCACGTACAAGTCGTGCGAGCGCGTGAACGTCCTGGCGGGGGAGACCCGGCTGACCGCGTCCAACGACGATCCGTACCGGATCCAGACGGCGGTGGTGCGCGCCCCCGGAGCCGCGACGGGGTCCTCCACCGCCCCCGCCGTCGCCGCGCGGGCGGTCGAGGAGGAGGAGTGGACCGGGTGGGAGCGCCGGGTCCGGGTGGACGCGGGCCAGGAGAGCTACCTGGTCGTCAACGAGAACTTCAACCACGGCTGGCACGCCTACGCCGGTGACCGGGAGCTGGCCGCGGTCCGGCTCGACGGCTGGCGGCAGGCGTGGATCCTGCCCGAGGGCACCACGGGGACCGTCACCATGCGGTACCGGCCGGACGCCGTCTACCGCGCCGGCCTGGTGTCGGGCGCCGTCCTGGTCCTCCTCGTGATCGCGCTCGCCCTCGTGCCGGCCCGCCGCCGGAACGGCCCCGCCCTGCCCGCGTGCGCGCCCCGGGTCGTGGCGGCGCGCTGGCTCTGGCCGGTCGCCGCCGCGTACGGCTTCTGGGTGGGCGGCGTGGCCGGCCTCGCCGTACTGGCCGTCCTGTTCGCCGCGGCCGTCTGGTTCCGCAGGATCTCGGCCGCGGCGCACGCCAGGCGCGGCGTGCTCTTCGGCGCGCTCCGGGTGCTCGCCTCGCCGCGTCTGGGGGCGGCGTGCTTCGCCGTCGCCGGGCTGAGCCTCGCCGCCGGGACCTTCCTGCTCGGTGTGGAGAACGCCGCCTGGGGCCGGCCGCTGACCGACCTGGTGCCGCAACTGCTCTGCCTGCCGTTGCTCGCCTGCCTGTTCGCGAACATCCCGGTCGTTCCCGCTCGTGAACCCAGCCTTTCGGGAGTACCGTGACAAACGTGATCACGCCCGTCGAGGGAACCGCGAAGATCCGGATCACGCTCTCGCCGGAACTCGTGTCCTTCCTCGGCGGCGCGCGTGACCGCCTCCGCCGCCATGGCCTCCTCATCACCGCGGTCCTGCTCGTCCTGGCGCAGACCGCCTGGAAGGCGTCGATCGTCCAGCACGCCTTCTTCAAGGAGGACGACTTCGAGTTCATGGCGCGCGCCCTGGAGAGCGGCCTCTCGTGGGAGTACCTGACCCGGGTCCACTACGGGCAGTTCATGCCCGGCGGGTTCCTGCTCGCCTGGGTGACCGGCCGCGTCGCGCCGTACGACTGGGGGCTGGCCGCCGGGATCGTGCTCGCCCTGCACGCCTGCGCGGGCCTCGCGGTGTTCCGGATGCTCCGCGTGGTGTTCGGGCGCCGGCCGATCATCCTCGTGCCGCTGCTCGTCTTCCTCGTCGCGCCGGTGACCGTGCCCGCGCTCGCCTGGTGGGCCGCCGGTCTCAACACGGTGCCGCTGCAGATCGCGCTGCCGATGGCGGTCGCCTCGCACGTCCTGTACCTGCGTTCCGGGCGGGCGGTCCACGCCGTCGCGGCCGCCTGGTGGACGCTGTTCGGCCTGGCCTTCTTCCTCAAGGCGTTCGCGATCCCGTTCACGCTGTTCGCGCTGACCGCCGTCTACTTCGGTGGCACGCGGGCCGCGCTGCGGCGGCACGCCCGGGTCTGGATCCTGTACGGCGGAACGCTCCTGGTCTACCTGGTCCTGTACCTGTACCGGACGGTGACGAGCGACACCGACGGAGGCCGCTTCCCCGGCCTGGGCGACGCGGTGGGTTTCGTGTGGGAGCTGATGGCGCGCACGTTCCTGCCGACCGTGCTCGGCGGGCCGTGGAAGTGGTTCTCCGGCACCGACTGGGCGGTGACGTCGCCCCCCGGGCTGCTCGTCGCCCTGTCCTGGTCGGTGGCCGTCGCCCTGTTCGTCGTCACCGTGCGGTATCGCAGGCACGCGGCCGCCGCGTGGGCGATCCTCCTGGCGTACATCGTGGTCGCGGACATCGCGCCGCCCCTGTACGGACGCGTCTACCTCATCGGCTCCTTCGCGGGCGCGGACTCGCGCTATGTGGCCGACGCCGTGCCGCTGCTCGCGCTCGTCGCCGCCCTCGCCGTGCTGCCGGTCGCGGGCGAGGCCGCGCCGTACCGGAGGGCGCTGCCGTCCCGCGAGGTCGTGTACGGCCTGGGCGGCCTGGTGGTGGGCGGGTTCACGGTCGCCTCGCTGGCGTCCGCGGCCGTCTTCGGCGGCCACCTCGGGAACGAGAGACGCGTCTCCTACCTGAGGAACGCGGAGCGGGCGCTGGCCGCCGCCCCCGCCGACGCCGTCGTCTACGACCGGCGGGTGCCGTCCGACATCCTGGCCGATTCCTACCGGTCGTACGCGTTCACGTCGCGGCTGCTCGGGCCGCTGGCGAGCCCCGCCAGGCGGGCGGCGATGTACCGGCCTCCGGCGTCCCCCGTGGGGCTCGTCTTCGACGACGCGGGCAGGCTGGCGCCGGTCGAGGTGAAGGGGGACAAGACCGTGCCGACCACGCCCGACGGGTGCTGGCCGACGTCCGGAGCCGCCGTCGAGGTGCCGATCAGGAGGACCTCCGCGCCCGTCACCGGCACGCTGGTACGGCTCGGCTACGCCTCACGCGTGCCGGTCAAGGTCACGTTGTGGATCGGGGACCGGAGCACCGGGCTCAACCTCAGGGAGGGGTTCGGGAAGATGTTCTTCCTCGTCCCTCCGGGGACCGACCGGGTCCTGATCACCGACGTTCCGGCGGGCAGCGGATTCTGCACCGGTGACGTCACCGCCGGCGAAGCCGTACCGGCGCCATGAGCGGTTTCATGACCGGTTTCATGAACAGGACCTCGGCGCGGCGCGCTCTGGCGCTGGTGCTGGTGGGGGCGGGCGGCTTCCTGCTGACGCTGGTGCCGCTGCTCCGCGGCTACGTGTACGACCAGGTGGTCCGCACCCCGCTGGAGCGGACGTCGGTCAGCCGCATGTACGCCAAGTCCGCGACGTTCTTCGACCCCGCGACCGAGCGGATGCGGACCGGGCCGATCGTGCTCACCCGGACGCTGACCGGGGACGCCAAGGCCGGGGACGACGACACGGCCGTGTGGATCGAGTTCGCCTCGCTCACCACCCTGGAAGGCGACCGGATCGGCTACCACGAGCGGCGGGCCGCCTTCGACCGGCGGACCGGCGTGATCGTGAACTGCTGCGGCGAGTACGTCGACGGCGACACGGCGGCGCGCCAGTCCGGCCTGGCCTTCCGGTGGCCCCTCGGCGCCGGGAAACAGGATTACGAGTACTACGACGTCGAGGCGCGGCGGGCGCTGCCCATCACCTTCGACGGCACCGAGACCCTGAACGGGACGCTCACCTACAGGTACAAGCAGCGCACACTGCCGGTGAAGATCGAGGACGTCGCGACCCCGCTCCCCGGCAGGCTGCTCGGCCTGCCCGCGCGGGCGGCGGTACCGGTCACCCGCTGGTCACGCACCGAACGGACCATCTGGGTGGAACCGGTGAGCGGCGTGCCGGTGAAGGCCGAGGAGAACCTCCGGCACACCTTCCGTACCGCCGACGGGACCGAGCGGCTCGTCGCCCTCCAGGCCGACCTGCGCACGCCCCGCGAGGAACTGGCGGACAACCTGGCCGAGGCAGAGGAGTTCTCGTCCTGGACCACGTGGATCCGCACGGTCCTCCCGATCACGGGGATCGTCCTCGGGATCGTCCTGGTCGGCGCGGGCCTCTGGCTCAGCCGGTCAGCGCCCGCGGAGCACCAGGAGCAGGTTCCAGGTCACGACCTCGCGGACGCCCGGTAGGAGGACCACGTGCCTGGCCCACCGGGGGTGATAGCGGGGGAGCGCCTCGACGAGCTCGGCGCCTCCCCGCCGGTCCTGGCTGCGGGCCCACGCGAGCATCTCGGACACGGAGACGGCGTACATGCTCTCGCCGTAGACGTTCTTGGGGCGCCTGCCGTACCGCCGCTCGTAACGCCGCGCCGCCCGGTGGCCGCCGAGATAGTGCCACGGCGAGGTCTCGTGCCCGCCCCACGGGGAGAACCAGCTCGTGTACGAGAGGTAGATCAGCCCTCCCGGCCGGGTCACCCGGACCATCTCGTCGGCCATGACGCGCGGGTCGGGAACGTGTTCCAGCACGTTGGACGAGAAGCACACGTCCACGGAACCGGTCCGCAGCGGGAGGCACAGGGCGCTGCCCAGCACGGCGCCCTCCGGCATCGCGCCGTCCCTGGCCCGCATCTCGCCCGCGTCGCAGTCGACGCACACCGTACGGGCGCCGGCGGCGCGCAGCGCGTCGGCGAAGTATCCGGGGCCGCCGCCGACGTCCACGACCAGCGCGCCGTCCAGGTCGGTGTAGCCGCGGAGCTGGGCCACCGTGTCCGCGGCGAGCAGGCCGTAGAAGAAGTCGGGATCGCTCTGCTCCCGGCGGAACGCGCTCAGCAGCCGTACCGAGCGGGAGAGATCGGCGCGGAACGGTGCGGCATCGGGCGTACCGTCACGGAACGCCTCATGGGTCTCCACGCGGCGGAGCTTACACGGTATATAGAACGTGTTGCACCGACGATTTCGGCGGAAGGGCTCTCATGACCGAGACGGACGTCGAGCGCGAGGGGCGGCCGGACGTCGTCCAGATCCGCATCCCCTCGCTGCGGCTCGGCCCGATCATCCTCGTGGGCCTCGCGCTGATCGTGGTCTCGCTCGTGCTCAAGGCCGGTGTGCTGGCCCGCGGCTACTTCATCGAGGACGATTTCCTCTTCGTCGGGGACGCGTACGAGCACGGCCTGACCTGGGACTACCTCATGCGGGTGCACAAGGGGCACCTCATGCCGGGCGCGCTCGCCCTCGTCTGGGTGCTGTCCAGGGTCGCTCCCTATAACTGGTTCCTGGTGAGCTCCGTCATGCTGGCCCTGCAGGCGGCGGCCTCCGCCGGGATGCTGCTGCTCCTGCGCCGCCTCTTCGGCGACCGCCCCGGCATCCTCGTCCCGCTGGCGCTGTACGTCTTCGCGCCGCTGACCGTGCCCGCGCTGAGCTGGTGGTCGGCCGCCCTCAACGCGGTGCCGTTGCAGGTCGCCATGGTGTTCTCCCTGGCCGCGCATGTGAAGTTCCTGCGCACCGGCGCCGTACGGCATGCCTGGCACGGCCTGGCCTGGGCGGCCTTCGGGATGGCGTTCTCCACCAAGGGCGCCTTCCTCCCGCTCGTGACGTTCGCCCTCACCACCGCGTACTTCGGGCCGCTCGCACCGGCGGCGTCGTGGCCGCGGGCGATCGTGCGGGAGCTGCGTTCCCGCCTGCGGATCTGGGTGGCCTACGTGGCACTGCTCGGGGTCTACAGCCTGGTCTACGTGCTGCAACAGGGCACCGCAGGCGACGAGGGCGCCGGAGTGCCCAAGGCCGACGTGGCCGCGGGACTCCTCGGCTGGATGCTGGGGCGTACGTTCCCGACGGGCGTCGTCGGCGGCCCGCTGAACTGGGGCGGGCTGGCCGGGACCGGAGGGCTCGCCGACCCGCCGGTCGCCATGGTGGTGGTCTCGTGGCTGGTGCTGGCCGGCCTGGTGGCGCTCACCTGCCTCTATCGCCGGTTCGCCTGGCGGGCGTGGGCGATCGCGGCGCTCTACGTCGTCGTCGCCGACGCGATGCCGACCGTGCTGGCCCGCGGCAGGTACACGGCCCTGGTCGGGACCGAGACGCGGTACGTCGCCGACGCCGTGGTCGTCTTCGCCGTCTGTTTCGCGCTGAGCGCGCTGCCGCTCCGGGGCGAGAAGGACGCCTACCGGCGCCGCCTCCCCGACATGACGCCCCTGGCCACCGCTCTGCTGACGGTCGCGTTCCTGGCGGCGTCCGTGGCGTCCGTCAACGCGTACGGGAACACCCTCACCGCCGCCGACCGGATCCAGCCGTACGTGGACAACGTCCGGACATCGCTGGCCAAGCTCCCCGCGGGCGCCGAGATCTACCCCCGGCCGGTCCCCGCCCACGTGGTGCTGCCATGGAACGGCGACCGGCGGCTGACCTCACGCGTCCTCGCCCCACTCGCCGACGAGGCGGTCCGCGCCCGTATGCGCGACCCCGGCCCGGCCGAGCGTCCGTACGTCGTGGACGACTCGGGGCGGATCGTCCCGGTGCAGCAGCTCTTCGGCTTCTTCGACGTGGTGGAGGACCTGAACGGGAACGCGGACGAGTCCACCGGCACGACCGGTGAGGGGCGCCGCGCCGGTGGCGGGGGCAAGCGGACGTGCTACGCGCTGCGGGCCGGCGCCGTCGCCTTCCCCGTCGAGTCACCCGGCGGCCCCGAAGGGGCGGGAGCTCTCGCGTACACGAGTACGCGTCCCGTGTCGGTCGAGGTCTCACTCGGTGCCGTTTCCCGCCGGCTCGACCTGCCCGCGACCGCTGAGAACAAGCTGGTGTACTTCCCCCACGCCGGGGCCGGAGCGGGGTTGCGCGTGGCCCTCGTCGATCCGGAGGCCAAGGGGTTCTGCCTCAAGGCGGTGGCCTTCGGCGCCGCGGTTCCCGCCCAGAACCCCTGACGCGAGGAGGCCGTTCCGATCATGATTGCGGAGCACGTGATGCGTTCGAGAGTCCTCGCCGCCGGCGCGGCCGCGCTCGCCGTCGCGCTGGCCGCCTGCACCGTGCCCAGCCCGGTCTCCCCGGTGCCCGCGGCACAGTCCCCGGCACAGTCCCCAGCCCAGTCCTCGGTGCCGTCCTCGGTGCCGTCCTCCTCTGACCTGCTCCGGCCGTCGGACCGGCCGGTCACGCTGCGCTCCGACCCCAGATCGCTCTCCGTGACGTACGCACTCCGCGGAGAGCGGCGCACCCTCGACGACTTCCTGACGCGCACACGCGCCAACGGCTTCCTCGTCCTGGACGACCGGCGCATCGTGTACGAGCGCTACCAGGGGGCCGACCGGGAGACACGGTTCCAGTCCTGGTCGCTGGCCAAGTCGTTCACTTCGGCGGCGATCGGCATCGCTCTCGGTGAGGGACGAATCCGCTCGATCGACGACCCGGTGACCCGGTACCTGCCCGAACTCCAGGGCTCGGGCTACGACGGCGTCTCCATCAGAAACCTGCTGCGAATGTCGTCGGGGATCGAATGGAACGAGCGCCACGACGTGCCGCGGATGCAGGTCGCCGCCCGTCGCGGCCTGTCGCTCAGGTCCATGGCGGCACGGCAGGTACGCGGATGGGAGCCCGGCAGCCGGTTCGAGTACACGAGCATGAACTCCTTCGTCCTCGCGCGGGTCGTGACCGAGGCCACGGGCATGCCGTACCACCGCTATGTGGAGGAGAAGATCTGGAAAGCCGCCGGCATGGAGGCGACGGCATGGCTGGACGACGACCTCGGATATTGCTGCTACTACGCGACCGATCGTGACTTCGCCCGCTTCGGCCTGCTGTACCTGCACGGCGGCCTGTCCCAGGGGCGCCAGGTGGTTCCTCCCTCCTGGGCGGAGGAGTCGACCAGGCCTTCCGCGTCTTTCAACCCTCAGTACGGCCTCCACTGGTGGCTGGGCGGCGGCGGTCAGGACGACTTCATGGCGGCGGGATTCGGCGGGCAGTACATCT
The DNA here is from genome assembly GCF_020826795.1 of Microtetraspora sp. AC03309. Lineage (NCBI taxonomy): Bacteria > Bacillati > Actinomycetota > Actinomycetes > Streptosporangiales > Streptosporangiaceae > Microtetraspora > Microtetraspora sp. AC03309. Next base: position 63,514 of record NZ_JADDIL010000060.1, read on the forward strand.
ACGTCTCACCCGCCCACGGAGTGGTCATCGTCAAATCGAGCTTCGCCAGAGCCACGACCTCCGATGCTGAGAGAGACGAGGCCCTCGCCGTGTTCCGCGCCGTCGCCGCCGAGGTGGCGCGCACGCGCTGACGGTCATGCTCAGAAGGGCGGGATGTCGTCGGCCGGGTCGGGCGCGTTATCAGGCTCTTCCCGTTCCGCCGGGGGCGTGGGAACGACTTCTTCCCACCAGGCGGGTTCGTCGTTCCAGGTCGGCAGGTGCGGGAGTTCGTCGTTGGCGGGGTCGGTGATGCTGCTCGCGCCGTACCCGCTCACCGCGAGGCCTGTCCTGTTCGGCCTGTGTGTGCTGTGGTCGTCTCCGGCGACACCCGGCTGGCCGCCGACCCGATCGAGGTGGTCGCCCTTCGCGCCGCCCACGGCGATGACGTGCTGGTCGCGGTCCTGGAGCGGGCGGGCGGGTTCGGCCGCCGGTGCGCCGCCGGAGTCCGCCCGAGGTTGTCCGCCGGGGCCGGGACGCCGTCGTGCGTCCGCTGCGGAGTCGCCCACCTGCTGGATGCCGGTGGTGTCCATCCCGCCGGTGGTCCAGCCGTTGGGGGCGAAGGGCTCGGGCATGGGTTCGATGATCGGCGGCGGCTGCACGGGATACTCGTGGCCGGTCCGGCTGATCC
>NZ_JADDIL010000061.1:0-63229 GCF_020826795.1 Microtetraspora sp. AC03309
AGCCCACGCCGTCCCATGCCTGAACCGCTAAGCGGAAGGGGAGGGAAGGCGCCGGGCTGCGCCGACTCGAGAAGACTAGCAGCCTCTCCGGAGTGATCGAGACGCATTCCGTCACAACCCGATGCCGGGAGTGGCGCCGCCTCCCTTCGGCCGGCCATGCCCCGCCAGCCACGCTCCAACCCGACGGTGGCACGGGGATATCGGTGGATATGCCGACGAGGACCGCCGGACCGGTAACTCCCGAAGCGTCCGCAGCGATACCCGGGAAAACGGGCAGTTCAGCGGGGACAACCAGATCCGCCTCTCAAGCATCTAAGTAGCACTACGGCGACGAGGCCGGCACGGGGTGGGGACGAGGAGATCGGCATCAGTGATGAGGTCCGCATCGCAACCTGTCGTCAAGCCGTCCGCAATCGCCACGCCTTACGAAAGCAGAGTGGGAGTCCTTGTTTGGCGCCATCCCGGCCGCCCGGGCTCTCGCCGGTGGAGGTAGCCATAATGACGCGGTCGGAGTTCGACGACATCCGGGCACACATCACGGCCGAGGCCCGGCACGCGGCTGACCTGCTGCAGATCGCGAGCGAACTGCTCGACGACCTCGAGCAGGCCCGGGTGCGCGAGGCGACCCTGCGCTCCTACTACCTCAGCCTGCTGACGGCCGCGCGCGCCACCGTGGCCGCGTCGAACGCGGGTGATCCCGCACCGATGACCTTCCTGGTGCACGAACTCGACAAGCACGGGCAACTGCCGGCCGACGACGCCGAGGCCCGGCGCATCCTGTCCGACGCCAAGACGGCCCAATCGCTGATCCCGCTCCTCGAGGACGAGGCACCCGCGCGCCGGTCGCGGCCGAACGGCAGGTCGAGGAGCTGCGTCGGCGTGAGCCGTACGTTGCCGCGGTGATCGGCGACCCCCGAGCCGCCCTACCGCAGAGAAACAGAGATCGAAAAAGACGAAGGCCCTGGTCGCCGGTTTCCCGGTGACCAGGGCCTTCGATCAGTAGCGGGGACAGGATTTGAACCTGCGACCTCTGGGTTATGAGCCCAGCGAGCTACCGAACTGCTCCACCCCGCGTCGGTGTGTGTCTACAGACTACCCATGTGCGAAGGGAGGAGCAAACCAATAGGTTCACCCGCCTCCCACGAGCATGAATCACCGTCAATGACCATCCGGACAAATGGCGTAATTTCCGGATAAACCGCTCCGGTTGCCTGGCTGTATCCCTCTACGGTTGCCGGGCCGCGTCCGCTCCTCCTGTACGGCGGGAAACCTCCGGTGGAGCGCGGACGGCCCTGGCACGACAGGTGACATTACAAGGAAAGACGAAGGCCCTGGTCGCCGGTTTCCGGTGACCAGGGCCTTCGATCAGTAGCGGGGACAGGATTTGAACCTGCGACCTCTGGGTTATGAGCCCAGCGAGCTACCGAACTGCTCCACCCCGCGTCGGTGTGTGTCTACAGACTACCCATGTGCGAAGGGAGGAGCAAACCAATAGGTTCACCCGCCTCCCACGAGCATGAATCACCGTCAATGACCATCCGGACAAATGGCGTAATTTCCGGATAAACCGCTCCGGTTGCCTGGCTGTATCCCTCTACGGTTGCCGGGCCGCGTCCGCTCCTCCTGTACGGCGGGAAACCTCCGGTGGAGCGCGGACGGCCCTGGCACGACAGGTGACATTACAAGGAAAGACGAAGGCCCTGGTCGCCGGTTTCCGGTGACCAGGGCCTTCGATCAGTAGCGGGGACAGGATTTGAACCTGCGACCTCTGGGTTATGAGCCCAGCGAGCTACCGAGCTGCTCCACCCCGCGTCGGTAAGAAGAACATTACCCGGCACGCGAGGTGGAAGCAAATCGGTCCGTCGCTATGAGCTCTTCGAAGGTGACGGCTTCGGCTCGGACGGGGTCGAGGACGGCGTCGGTGACGGCGTGGCCTGCGGTTGATCCTTATGCAGCGCCTGGAGCTCGTTCAGGGCGTCGCTGAGTCGCTTCTGGGCGTCCCCGTACTCGGTCCATTTGGGCGGGGTCGCGGACAGGGCCTTCTGTGCGTCGTCATAGGCGGCCTGCGCCTTCTCGATCACACCCTTCAGGCTGGGATCGGCCGCGGGCTTACCCTCCGGGGGCGTGTTCTCGTCGGGCTTGGCCGGTTGCTCGACCGTGGTGCCGAACACCTGGTTCAGCGCGTCCTTCAGGGTGTCGGCGGAGCCGACCCTGTTGCCGAACATCACCAGGACTCGCCGCAGGATCGGGTACGGCTCCTGGCCCGCCCCCGCCGCTGTCTGCACGTACACGGGCTCGATGTACACGAGCCCGCCGGCGAAAGGCAGGGTGAGCAGGTTGCCGTGCACGATCTGTGCCTTACCGAGCCCGAGGATGTTCAGTTCGCCGGCGAACCGGTTGGTGAACGTGTTCTGCACCTGGCCAGGGCTGGCGATCGTGGTGTTCGCCGGCATCCGGAGGATCCGCAGCTTCCCAAAGCCGGGCCCGGCGGTGGAGTCGACCGCCATGAAGGCCGCGAGGTTCGGCCCCTGCTTCGGCACGAAGGTCGTGGTCAGCGAGAACGCAGGCCCGCTGGACCCCGGCATGTTGACCGACAGGAAGTAGGGCGGCTGCTTGATGTTCTTCTCGTTGGCCGACGGGTCGTCGGGGACGTTCCAGAAGTCCTGGCCGCCGTAGAAGGACTCCGGGTTGGTGACGTGGTAGCGGGACAGCACGTCACGCTGGACCTTGAACAGGTCCTCGGGGTAGCGCAGGTGGTCCTGCAGCTCGGGCTCGATCGTGTCCTTCGGCTTGATGATCCCGGGGAACGCCTTCTCCCAGGACTTCAGGATCGGGTCCTCGGTGTCCCACTCGTAGAGCGTCACCGTGCCGTCGTACGCGTCCACGGTGGCCTTGACCGAGTTCCGGATGTAGTTGATCTGGTCACGCGGCTGCGGCGCGATCACTCCCGGGTTGGTCGAGGTGTCCCGGATCATGTCCGAGAAGCTCTTGCTCTGGGAGAACGGGTACTCGTTCGCGGTGGTGTACGCGTCGACGATCCAGACGACCCGCCCGTTGACGATCGCGGGGTACGGATCCGAGTCGAGGTTGAGGAACGGCGCCACCTTGGCGACGCGCTGGGCCGGAGTCCGGTCGTACAGGATGCGGGACTGCTCGTTGACGTCGCCGGACAGCAGCATGTTGATCTCGCCGTACTTCGCGGCGTAGAGCAGCCGGTTGAAGAACGAGCCGACCGGGACGCCACCCTTGCCCGCGTAGGAGGTGTTCTCCTGGCCCGTCGTCCCGTCGACGGGGTAGTCGAGCTCCATCTTCTCCTTGCCGCCGACGATGGCGTAGTCCTTCGACTGCTCGCCGAAGTAGACGCGGGGCTCCTTCAGCCCTGCGCTCGGGACGAGCGAGCCGGAGACCGGCATGTCCTTGGCGTCGAAGTTCGGCAGGCCCTCGCTGTCCACCTCGCTGCCGGGAGCGGCGACGAAACCGTATCCGTGGGTGTAGACGAGATGCCGGTTGATCCAGTTGTTGCGATCGGACGGCGGGCCGGTTATCTCGCGTACGGCGACCACGTGGTCGCGTACGACGCCGTCGGCGTCCTTGTACCGGTCGACGTCCAACTGCTCGGGGAAGTCGTAGAAACCGCGGATGCGCTGCTTCTGCTGGAAGGTCTTGGCGACCAGTGTGGGGTCGAGGAGCCGGACGCCCGCGACGGTCTCGTCGGTGGCGGCCCCCTTCTGCGGGGTGGCCTGCGCGTCGTACGTGACGACGTCCGCGTCGGCGACGCCGTACGCCTCACGGGTCGCGGCGATGTTCCGCGAGATGGACGTCCCTTCCTTGCCCTGCTGGTTGGGACGCACCTGGAACTGCTCGACCAGGACCGGATACACGCTGCCGATGAGGATGGCCGACAGGACCAGGAGACCGAAGGCGGCTCCCGGCCACATGCCGCCGGGCCGGATGATCCCCGCAAAGAAGATCAGCGCGCAGATCAGCGCGATGACGGCCAGGATGCCCTTCGCCGGGAGCACCGCGTTGACGTCGGTGTAGGACGCGCCGTCCACGATGCCGCGGGTGGAGAACACGAGGTCGTAGCGGTCGAGCCAGTACGCGGCGGCCTTGAGCAGGACGAAAACGCCGAGCAGTACGGACAGGTGGACCCGCGCGGCCCTGGAGGCGTGCACGCCGCCGGGCGAGGCGATCCGGAAGCCGCCGTATAGGTAGTGCACGATCGCCGCGGCGACGATCGACAGGACGATCGCCGTGAACAGGAAGTTCAGCACCGTCCTGAGGAAGGGGACGGTGAACATGAAGAACGCGATGTCGAGATGGAACAGCTCGTCCTTCTTGCCGAAGGGCGTGGAATTCGCGAACAGCAGCCACGTCTTCCACTGGCCGGCCGTGGAGGAGCCCGTGAACAGGGCCAGGACGCCCATGCCGACGAAGAAGAAGAGCCGGCGGTGCGGGTCGACGGCGAGGCGGTAGCGGTCGGCCCCCTGCGGGGAGCCGAACATGCCGGGGCCGAACATCGGTCGCGTCCGGTGCGCCAGGGCCATGTTGCCCCCGACGATGCCGGCCATGAGGACGGCTCCCACCACGAACAGCAGGATCTGCGTCACCAGCATGGCCGAGAACACCGACGAGAAGTCGACCGAGTCGTACCACAGGAAGTCGGTGAATATCGCGGTGAAGATGAAGAACAATACGACGATCGCCACGAGAGCGATCACAACGGGAATGAGCAGTCGCGGCCGGCGGGGCAAGCGCATCGCCCGACCGGCTCCGGGGCTCCGGAAGCTCAACGCCAACCCCTTGTCTCAGAACAACGGTCCGTGCCTGGCAACCTACACCGCGAAACGGCCGGTCGTGATTTCAGTTCTTGGTGCATGCTGGGACGTCACCCGTGCCGGTGCGCAGCGCGTCGATCGCCTTGATGGCGCCTTCGAGGGTCTCGACCTTGACCAGGCGCAGCCCGTCGGGCACCGCGCGTACGGCCTGCGGGCAATTGAGGGCAGGGGTGAGGAAGATCGTCGCGCCCGCTTTCCTGGCCCCGACCATCTTCTGCTCGATGCCGCCGATCGGGCCGACCGCGCCGTCCAGGGTGATCGTCCCCGTGCCCGCGATGGACTTGCCGCCGGTCAGGGCACCGGGGGTCAACTTGTCGTAGATGCCCAGCGAGAACATCAGGCCGGCGCTCGGGCCGCCGATGTCGCCGACGCTGATGTCGACCTTGAAGGGCGGCTTGTACCTCATCCCCATGGTCACGCCGACCCTGGCCTTGCCGTCCTTGCCCGCGACGGTGCCGAGGACCACGTCGGTGGAGGTGCCCTTCCGGTTCACCGTGAGCCGGACCTGCTCGCCCGGCTTGAGCTTCCGCACGGCCGAGGCGACGGTGTTCTGGTCAGTGGCGGCCGCGCCGTCCACCGCGGTGATCTCGTCACTCACCTGCAGCTTGCCGTCCGCGGGAAGCCCCTTCTCCACGACGGCCACGGAGACGACCTCGGGAACGGGGATCTTCAGCGCGTGCAGCGCCGCGATCGTCGCGTCCTCCTGCGAGGTGGTCATCTGCAGGGTGTTCTGCTGCTCGACCTCCTTGGCGGTCGTCTTCCTCGGGAAGATGGTCTCCTCCGGGACGACCGCGATGGTGGGGTCGACCCAGCCGCGCAGCGCGGTGAGCAGGTCGATGCTGTTGCTCGGCCCGCCCTGGTAGGCGACGGTCACCATGCTCAGCTTGCCGTCGGTGGGATAGGTCGTGTGCCCCGAGATCGTGATCACGGGTTTGCCCTTGACGTCGCCGATCGTGTTCTCCGTCGGCCCCGGGCTCAGCACGACGTACGGCACGGGCAGCAACGCCGCGGCGACCGCGAGGATCACGGTCAGGAAACCCGCCACCAGCAAGGTGAGAGCGCGTCGGGACATGGTCAGACTCTATGTGCTGCGACCGACGGCCCCGCACATCAGCACGGCCGTCAGCACGCGCCGACCCACTCCGCGGCGCCGTCGGTGAAAACCTGGTGCTTCCAGATCGGCACCTGGTGCTTGAGGTCGTCGATCAGCTTGCGGGACGCCTCGAACGCCTCCCCTCGGTGGGGGCAGGCCACGGCCACGATGACCGCGATGTCCCCCAACTGGAGGTCGCCGACGCGGTGCACGGCGGCCAGCGCGGTCACGGGGAAGTCGGCGGCGACCTTCTCGGCCACCCTCCGCAACTCCTCCTCGGCGGACGGGTGGGCCGAATAGGACAGGAGTGTCACCTGCTTGCCCTGATCCTCTTCACGGACCGTCCCCACGAAGATCGTGGTACCGCCGGCCGCGTGGTCTCCGACCGCGCTCAGCACCTCGTCCACAGACAGCGGGGTGTCACGAATGGCCAGTAACCGGATGACGTCCACGTCCCCGAGGTTAGTACGGCGCCGGCCCGCGGAACACGGGCGGCGCCGTACCGGCCGGGTCAGACGCGGCGCTTGCGCCTCGCGGCGCGGACGATGGCCGCGGTGCCGATGACGGCGACGGTGGCACCCGCCGCGGTGAGGGTGGCGTCCTTGCCGGAGAGACGGCGGCCGACCACGGCGTGCTTGCCCTTGCGCTGGTCGAGCAGTTCCTGCAGGGCGGCGTCGTTGGTCCACGCGGGTTTCCACCCGGCGGCGCGCAGCGCGGCGCAGTCGACGACCCACGGATAGACGACGTAGTGCAGGTCGGTCGCCGGGGCCGGGGTGATGCCGAGCCGGTGCAGCCGCTGTGCCGTACCGAAGGTCAATCCGGCGGGCAGCTCGAAACGGCGCAGGCCGGAGATCTCCTCGGCCTGCTCCATCTCCAGCCATCCGTCCGACCCGACCGCCACGACCCCGCTGACGTGCCCGAGCGCGGCCGTCTCCAGCGCCGACACGAGGTCGTCGATGTGGCAGAACTGCCAACGCGGCAGCGATCCCTTGACGACGAGCAGGCGCGGAGCCTCGAAGTGGCGGGTGATCACCGTGTCGATGCCCGGGCCGACCAGCGCGGCGGGTCTGAGCACGGTGACCCCGAGACCGGGATGCGAGCGGAGTGAGCGCCGCACCAGGGCCTCGATCTCCAGATGGTCGCCGACGACGCCGGTGTCGGGCTCGGCCGCGACCGGGGAGTCCTCCGCGAGCGGCACCGGATTGTCGCCGGCCGCGCCGTACACCATCGCGCTGGTGACGAGAACGACGCGGCGGACCCGGGCCGCGGCGGACGCGGTGAGCACGGTCTGGGCGGCGCGCAGGTTGTACGCCCGGCGCTCGTCCGGGTCGGAGTCCAGGGAATAGTCGCCGCCCAGATGGACCAGGACGTCGACGTCGGATATGCGGTTCGCCAAGAGCGGATCGCGGATGTCGAGAACACGCCAGGTGACATCCGGCACATCTCCGCGCTGGTCGTCGATGGCCACGACGCGGCGGAAATCCGCAGACGAGGCGACTTTCGCGAGGAACGCCCTGCCGAGACCGGAGGCGGCGCCCGTGACGGCGACTACGGGCGGACGAAGGCGTTTCGAGGTTGGCACGAGGTCCTCACTTTGCACTGATCCGCCCCACGGCGGATAACGTGGCGGATGTGGACTCCTCCATCCTGCACGAGGTGGCGCGGTGACTGACCTGCCAGGTCGTGAAAATGACCCCAACGAAAACCCGTTCGCCATGTTCGGCAGCCCGGAGCAGATCGCGGCGGCGATGCGGCAGTTCGCGGACATGCTGTCCGCCCCGCAGAGCGCCGGGCCTGTCAACTGGGACATGGCCAAGAACATCGCACGACACGCCGTGGTCGCCGAAGGGGACCCGAGCGTCATGGAGGGCGAGCGACGACAGATCGTGGACGCCCTCAATCTCGCCGACCTCTGGCTGAACGAGGCCACCACGCTGCCCAGCGGCGTGACGAGCCCCCAGGCGTGGAGCCGGTCCGAGTGGATCGAGAAGACCGTTCCGGTCTGGAAGCAGCTGTGCGAGCCGGTCGCCGCCCGCATGGTCGAGACCATGGGCGGCACGCTCAGCGCCACCGGCCTGCCCCCCGAGGCGCAGGCCATGGCCGGGCCGCTCATGGGCATGCTCAAGCAGATGGGCGGCATGATGGTCGGGCAGCAGCTCGGCCAGGCGCTCGGCACGCTCGCCCGCGAGGTCGTCGGCTCCTCCGACATCGGCCTGCCGCTGTCGGACACGGCCGCGTTGCTGCCCGGCGGAATCGCCGCGTTCAGCGAGGGCCTGGAGACGCCGGCCGAGGAGATCAGGATCTATCTCGCGCTGCGTGAGGCGGCCCACCACCGGCTGTTCCAGCATGTCCCGTGGCTGCGGGCGCACCTCCTCGGCGCCGTCGAGGAGTACGCCAGGGGCATCACCGTGGACGTCTCCGCCCTCGAAGGGAAGCTCCAGGGGCTGGATCTGAACAACCCCGAGCAGCTTCAGGAGATCCTCGGCGGCGGCGAGCTGCTCAAGCCCGAGGAGACCGAGCGGCAGAAGGCCGCGCTGGTCCGCCTGGAGACCGCGCTCGCGCTGGTCGAGGGCTGGGTCGCCACCGTCGTGGACGAGTCCGCCGAGGGCAAGCTGCCCTCCGCGACCGCGCTCGCCGAGACCGTACGGCGCCGCCGCGCGACCGGCGGGCCCGCGGAGCGGACCTTCGCCACCCTGGTCGGCCTGGAACTGCGCCCCCGGCGGCTGCGCGAGGCCGCGGCTCTCTGGAAGGCGCTGACCGCCGAGCGTGGCGTCGAGGGCAGGGACGCCGTCTGGAGCCACCCCGACCTCATGCCCACCGCCGACGACCTGGCCGATCCCGACTCCTTCGTCAAGGGCGAGGCGAGGTTCGACCTGTCCGCGCTGGAGGAGCCCAAGGACGACGAGGAGTGAGCCTCCACCGGGACGCGCACGCTGTACTCACCGGGTGGACGGCGCCGACCGCGGACGAGGAGCTGCTCAGGAAGGAGTTCCTGGAGCACCTCGACACGTACGAGGACGCCATGTGGCGCGGCTGCGCGGCCGGCCACCTGACGGCGACCACCGCGGTGATCTCGCACGACGGCGCCCGGGTGCTGCTCACCCTGCATCCGAAAGCCGGGATGTGGCTGCCCATGGGCGGCCACTGCGAGGTCACGGACGGTTCGCTCGCCGAGGTCGCTCTCAGAGAGGCGACCGAGGAGTCCGGCATCACGGGTCTCACGCTGCTGCCCGGGCCGCTGGCCCTGGACCGGCACCAGGTCTGGTGCCATCCGCCGCACAGCTGGCACCTCGACGTCGAGTACGGCGCGGTCGCCCCGCCCGGGGCCGAGGCGGTGATCAGCGACGAGTCGCTCGACCTGCGCTGGTTCCCGATCGAGGAGATCCCCGAGCCGAGCGACGAGGCGACCCGGCGGCTCGCCGCCCGCGCCCGGTCTGCACAGGATCCGCACATCTGACTTACGCGGCCTTGCGGTTCCAGTCGCTAGGGTCGGCGACATGACTCAGGTCGACGTGGGCGGCGTCATCACGACTCCCCGGCACCGCCGGCGGCTGCCGAGGCCGCTGGCCTGGATCGCCGTGGTGCCGTGCGCGGTATGGGCGCTGGTCCGGCTGGCCGGCGTCGACGGGCCCGTCCTCACCGAGCTGATCACGGCCACGCCGTATGTGGCGCTGTTCTCGCTGTTCGCGGCCCTTCTGGCGCTGGGGTCGCGCGGCCGGGCCGTCGTCGCCGTCGCGGCGGCGTCGTCCACCCTGCTGGCGTTCATGGTGCTGCCCCGCGCGTTCGGCGACACCCCGGCGGCGACCGGCCCGTCCCTGCGGATCCTCACGATCAACCTGTTCTTCGGGCGCGGCGACGCCCGTACGGTGATCGACCTGGTCCGCCGGTTGCGGCCGGACATCCTCAACACGCAGGAACTGGATCCGCGGGCGGTCGAGGCCCTGGACGCGGCCGGGCTGGGCACGCTCATGCCGTACAGCCACCTGCAGCAGGAGTACAGCGCGTCGGGCAGCGGCATCTACTCGCGCTATCCGCTGACGAAACTGCCCGATTTCGCTCCTTCGGACGGGCACCACATGCCGTACGTCCGGTTCTCCCTGCCCGGCGGGCAGGCCGTCGAACTCGTCGACGTGCACACCATGGCGCCTCTCGGGCCGGACGTCGCCACCTGGAAGGAGGCGTTGCGTTCGTTGCCCCCGGCCGTCCCGGGAACGGTCCGCGTCCTCGCCGGCGACTTCAACGCGAGCCTCGACCACGCGGCCCTGCGCGAGGTGCTCGGCCGGGGGTACCTGGACGCGGCCGACGCCACGGGGACCGGGCTGCGCACGACCTGGCCCGCGAACCGGCGCCTTCCTCCGCTGATCACCATCGACCACGTGCTCGTGGACGAACGGGCGTCGGCGGTCGACGTCAGCGTCCACGACGTGCCGGGTACCGACCACCGCGCGCTGTTCGCCGAGTTGCGGCTGCCCTCTTCGCCCTGACCGGCGGGGGCCGCCGGGAGGAGCGCTAGCCGAGGAGCGCCCGGGTGTTGTCCCAGCCTTCCAGGCCGGGGTCGAGCCGCCCCACGTCGACCGGCTTCCTGAGCCGGTGCCAGCCGGGGCCGGTGGCGACCATGCGGGGGCCGGGCGCCTGGCGGCGGAGCCGTCCGACCAGGTCGGGGTCGTCGAAGTCGGGGTCAGCCCAGGTCGGCAGCGGCAGCCGCGCCGCGACGGCGACGGCGCCCCCGCCCTCCGCGGGGCAGACCGCCATCTCGGCCCGGCCCAGCGCGCGGAAGAGCTTGCCGATCAGCAGGGGCGGCAGATCCGGGGCGTCGGCGCTGACCACGACCCCCTCGGTGCCGTACGGCAGGGCGGCGAACGCCTCGGCGGGCGAGCCGATGGACAGGACCGGCGTGCCCGGCCAGGCGATCTCGTCCAGTCCGGGCACTCCGGCGGACAGGATGACCGGCTCGACCAGTTCGAGACCGGCGACCATCTCGTAGGTGTCCTCGGCGACGGCCATGAGGAACTCGGCCGGATCGACTCCGGGAGGCGCCCCGTCGGCCATGCCGGGGGTGACGAGGACGGCCGCGACGCGGGTCAACACTCCTCCGCGGAACCGCTGGCCGCCATGGAGAAACCCTCCAGGAAGCCACGGGCGCGCTCCGCCTTGGGGTAGCGTTCGACCAGCGCCCAGAAGCGGGGACCGTGGCTCGGGACCAGCAGGTGGACCAGCTCGTGCATGATCACGTAGTCTACGACCCACGCGGGCATCCCCCGCAGGCGCGTCGACAACCTGATCGTGGCATGATCCGGTGTGCAGGATCCCCACCGGTGCTGCTGGTTCTCGACCCAGCGCACGCTGTTGGGCAGCGCTCTGCCGTCCAGATAGCGAGTGGACAGCTCCCTCGCGCGGTCGAGCAGATCGTCGTCGCTGAGGCGTCTTCGCTGCTCTTTCGCGGCGAGCCGGTCGAGCATGCGGCGCACCCACTGCTCCTCGTCGGTCGTACTCAGACCGGCAGGAAGCAACACGATGGTCTTGTCACCATCGCGGTACGCGGAAACGGTTCGCCGCCGACGTGTGCTCCGACGAACCTCGACTGTCTCGGGGGGCACATATGCAAGGTAGCCGACAACTGCCTGTTTCCACAGGGGGTCAATGACGTTCTCCCTGGTCAATCAGGCGAACACCGGCCGACCGTACGGGAAACGCGGACCCCGCGTCTCCCACCGGCCACAGAAGTTATCCACAGGGCACAAACACGGCCTCACCTGGTGTGACTAATCTCACGCTGCTATGAGACCTCGTCTGAAGACCGCCCTGCGCCGCGTGGAAAGAGACGGCCGCACCCTCCAGTTCGGCGTCCACCCGGCACGCGCGACCGTCCTGACGGACCTGGAACCCGCCGTGCGCCGGCTCGTCGAGAGCCTCGACGGCACCCGCACGCTCGATGAGGCCGTGTCCGCGAGCGGCCTGGACGCGGGCGCCGCCCGCGAGGTGATCGCCCTGCTGGTACGGCACGGCCTGGTGGAGGACGCGTCCGCCCGGCCCGGCGAGCTCTCCGCGCTGTCCCGCGAGGAGCGCGAGCTGCTCCGTCCCGAGCGTGACCGGCTCTCCCTCACGTCCGCGGACGGCGGGCTCGCCGGGCTGCGGCGCAGGAGAGCGGCGCACGTCCGGGTGTACGGAGCGGGCAGGGTGGGCGCCCAGGTCGCCTCCCTGCTCGCCGCCTCCGGCGTCGGTCACCTCTGCGTCGTCGACGCCGGCACGGCCCGGCCCCAGGACGTGGCGCCCGGCGGGCTGGGGCGGCCGGAGGTGGGGGCGAGTCGTGAGGAGGGCGCGGTCGAGGTCGCCCGGCGACTGGCCCCCGGCGTCAACGCCTGGACCGGCAGGACCGCCTCACACCCCGCCGACGGTGCCCGCCGTCCCGACCTGGTGATCCTCGCCCCGGTCGAGCCGCTCGACTCTCTTCTGGTGCGCGAGCTGCACGCCGCCGGCATCCCGCACCTGCTCGTCAGCGCGTACGAGGGGTGCGGATGCGTCGGGCCGCTGGTGATCCCCGGAGTCACTCCGTGCCTGCGTTGCCGAGATCTGTTCCGGCGTGACCGGGACCCCTCCTGGCCCGCCGTCCAGGCCCGCCTTGGCGGCTTCCCCGCGGGCGAGATCGCGTGCGACGCCGCCCTCTCCGCGCTGGTCGCCGCACAGGCCGCGGGGCAGGCGCTCGCCTGGCTCGAAGGCGCGGCTGTGAGCAACGACACACTGGAGATAACACCCGACTGGGACTGGCGGCGGCGCGCCTACGACCGCCATCCGAGATGTCGTTGTAGTCGAAACCGTCGAAATTCGCTAACAATGGTCGCGTGAGTGACCTTCCGCGACGTGCAATGACGCGCTCGGCGAAGCTGGCCGCCCTTCCCCTGGGGTTCGCCGGCCGGACCGCACTCGGCCTGGGGAAACGGATCGGCGGCAAGTCCGCCGAGATCGTCGCCCAGGAGATCCAGCAGCGTACGGCAGAGCAGATCTTCAAGGTGCTCGGCGAGCTCAAGGGCGGCGCGATGAAGTTCGGCCAGGCGCTGTCCATCTTCGAGGCGGCCCTGCCCACGGAGATCGCCGGGCCGTACCGCGCGACGCTGACGAGGCTGCAGGACGCCGCTCCCGCGCTGCCCGCTCCGGTCGTCCACAAGGTCCTGGCGGAGCAGCTGGGCGACGACTGGCGGGAGAACTTCCTGGAGTTCGACGACGCGCCGACCGCGGCGGCCTCGATCGGTCAGGTCCACAAGGCGGTGTGGCACGACGGCCGTCCCGTGGCGGTGAAGATCCAGTACCCCGGCGCGGGCAAGGCGCTGCTGTCCGATTTCAACCAGCTGGCGCGACTTGGGAAGCTCTTCGGGGCGCTGCTGCCCGGCCTGGACGTGAGGTCCGTGCTGAGCGAGCTGAGGGAACGGGTGGCCGAGGAGCTCGACTACCTCAGCGAGGCCGAGGCGCAGCACGCGTTCGCCCAGGAGTTCCGCGACGATCCCGACTTCTTCGTACCGGACGTGATCGCCGCGAACGAGCAGATCCTGATCACGGAGTGGATGTCCGGCAGCGCGCTGTCCCGGATCATCACCGACGGCACCACCGAGGAGCGCGACCTCGCCGGGCTGCTGCTGGTCCGCTTCCTCTTCTGCTCTCCCGCCCGGGTCGGCATGTTGCACGCCGATCCGCACCCCGGCAACTTCCGGATGATGGAGGACGGGCGTCTGGGGGTGCTCGACTTCGGTGCCGTCAACCGGCTCCCTGACGGCTATCCCCGGATGTTCGGCACGCTGACCCGGATCTTCAACCAGGGCGACATGGAGGCGGTGGTCCAGGGGCTGCGCGACGAGGGGTTCATCCGGCCGCACATCGACGTCGACGTGGACGCTCTGCGGGTGTTCCTCGCCCCCTACGTCGAGCCCACCCGGGTGGAGGAGTTCACCTTCAGCCGCGAATGGCTCCAGCGGCAGGCGGCGGCCGTGGCCGACCTGCGGCCGGGCAACGTGGTGCGCCAGCTCAACCTTCCCCCGTCGTACGTGCTGATCCACCGTGTGCACGCGGCCGGTGTGGGCGTGTTGTGCCAGCTCGGCACGACCGCCAGGTTCCGCGACGAGGTGATCACCTGGGTCCCGGGCTTCTCCGACGAGGAGCCGGAGGAGGACACCGCCCTCACCACCGTCTGACCTGACGCGGTGTCCGGTCCCGGCCCGCCCTCCGGGAGGCCCCGGCGCGGTTCGGTCCCGGCGCAAGGGTCATCTGTCGTCTGACCTGGCGCCGGGCGCCGTACGGACGACGAAGGCCCGGGCCGACGAACGGCCCGGGCCTCGGTCATGTTCCGCCGTGCGCCGGGCGGCCGTCTCGGCCGCCCTTCGGTGACGCGGGCTCCCAGAGGTGGAGCGGTCAGGCGCGCGCGAGCGCCGCGAGCAGACGCCGGGAGGCGCGCTCGGCCTTGCGGCGCGCCCTCTGTACGTCCTGGATCCGACTGGCCAGTCGCTGCTCGGCGGCCTCCTGGTGGAGGCCGCGTATTCGCTCGTCGACCAGTTCTTGATGCATATACATGGCGGCGGTGGGGTTGATGGTCATCGGTTCTTCTCCTCTTTCAGGGTTCGTGCTGCGTGCGGTGGTGTTCAGGCTGCGACCGGAGTCTTGCGGGGGCGCCCGCGCGGCCGCTTCCGGGGGACGATGGCCCCCCGCAGGATGAGTTCGCCACCCCAGACGCCCCACGGCTCCTCGCGCTCCAGCGCGCGGGCCAGGCAGGCCTTCTGGATCGGGCAGCCTCCGCAGAGCGCCTTGGCGAACTCCACGTCCTCCGGAGACTCGGCGAACCACAGGTCGGGCTCGGTACGACAGGGGATTTCGGCTTCGATCAGGTCCATGACCGGGGCCGCCATCTGCGTCACCTCTTTGATTGGTTTCTTGGGCTGGTTTGTCCTCTGTGGTGGGCGGAACCTGGCGGGCAAAACAAGAAGGCCGCGGATCCTGTGTGCGGATCCGCGGCCTGAAGAGGAAGACCAGTCAGGTTGTGACTGGTTCTCTCCAGGCGTAGCGCGAACCGCGCACTCCACCATTGGCGGTGTGGCTGGTCTGCTGAGCGCCCATCGGCCGCTCCGTGATGGACGGACGGTAGGCGGGGATGCCACGGCGCGCGTCGGCGAGAACGCCGAAGGCGGCCGAACCGGGCAGAGCCTCGGCACGGGCGACCTTGCCGCGCATCAGTGCGACTGGCGCGACATCGGCGGCCGGGCGTGCGGAAGCGAGCCACGGGGTGGCAAACATGATCGTGCTCTCCACAGGACTCACCTCCATTTGAATGCGATGGTCGGGCTGGGCCGCCCGACCGACTTTCATGACCCTAAATGCGAAACCGGGAACCCGGCAACCTATTTTCTACCTGCGATTTTCACGGTTTCGCGACACTGGCCGTCAGGCTAGCACCGTCCTCGTACGCGGCCCGGGACCGCCCCTCGGGTCGGCGTGGCCGGCCGCGGCTTTCGGCCCGGCGTCGGGCCGCTCCGGCGCCCGTCCGGATGCCTCCGGAGCCCTGGCACAGGACGCGCACGGGACGGGAGGGGCACTAACTGACGCGGATGAGGCACTCCTGGACCACCGACACCGCGAGCTGCCCTGACGACGTGTACATCTCGCCGCGGGCGAGACCGCGCGCGCCACCGGACCAGGGCGACTCCTGGGCGTACAGCAGCCAGTCGTCGGCGCGGAACGGCCGGTGGAACCACATGGCATGGTCCAAGGAGGCGCCGCTGACATTCGTCGCCCCCCACGCCATGCCGTGCGCGAGCAGGACGGTGTCGACGAGGGTGAAGTCGGAGGCGTAGGCGGCCAGCACCACGTGCAGCAGCGGGTCGTCGGGAAGCTCCGCGTCGTAGCGGAACCAGGCGTTGTTCTCCGTGCTGACCAGGCTGGAGTCACGCTGCGCCTCCCACGGGAGGGCGCTGACATAGCGGAAGTCGACCGGCCGCGGCTTGGCGGCCCACTCGCGCCAGAGCGTGTCGTCGCCGAAGGCGGCGAGCATCCGGCTCTGGAACGTCGGCAGGCTTTCGGGGGCGGGCACATCGGGCATCGGCCGCGCCTGGTGCGCGACGCCGGGCTCGTCGACGTGGAACGAGGCCGACATGGTGAAGATCGCCTTGCCGTGCTGGATGGCGACGACCCGGCGCGTGGTGAAGGAGCGGCCGTCGCGCACGCGCTCGACGTTGTAGACGATCGGGATCGCCGGGTCACCGGGGCGGATGAAGTACGCGTGCAGTGAGTGGACCATGCGGTCCGGCGGCACCGTACGGCCCGCGGCCACCAGCGCCTGCGCCGCGACCTGCCCGCCGAAGACACGCTGGATGCGCTCCTCGGGGCTGCGGCCCCGGAAGATGTCCAGCTCGATCTGCTCAAGATCGAGGAGGTCGAGGAGCTCCTTGAGGGCGGAGTTCACAACGAACCTCCCATCACTCGCCGGTAACCCCGGCGGCGGCACGGCACAGGTCGAGCACAGCGTCACCATACCGGTCCAGTTTGACCCGTCCTATCCCCGCTATCCGTAGAAGGTCGTCCTCGGAGACGGGCACCCGCTCGGCGATGGCCTGGAGCGTCACATCGGTGAAGACGACGTACGCCGGGACCTTCGCCTCCTTGGCGACGGAGGTGCGCCAGGACCTGAGGCTCTCCAGCAGCGCCTCGTCGTAGTCGGCCGGGCAGCCCACGCAGCGGCCCAGCTTCTGCTCCGCGGCCGTCGCGAGCGACTTGCCGCAGATCCGGCACTGGACGGGCAGCGCCGCCTTCCTCGCCGGGGAACGCCGCTCCACCGGCGGCGGGGTCGCCGTACGCGGGGAGAGTCCTTCGAGGAACCGGGACGGCCGGCGTGACCTGCGGCCGCCCGGGGAGCGCGCCAGCGCCCAGGACAGGTGCAGGTGCTCACGGGCCCGCGTCACGCCCACGTAGAGCAGCCGCCGCTCTTCCTCGACCTGCTCGGGAGTCTCGGCGTACACGATCGGGACCATGCCGTCGGTGAGCCCGACGAGGAAGACGGCGTCCCACTCGAGCCCCTTGGCGGCATGCAGCGAGGCGAGCGTCACTCCCTCGACCGGCGGCGCGTGCTGCTCCATCGCCCTGCGCTCCAGCTCGGCGACGAAGGCCGGCAGGTTGGCGCCCTCGGCCGCCATGTCCTCGGCGAGATCGGCGAGGGCCTTGAGCGACTCCCACTTCTCCCTGGCCTTGCCGCCGCCGGGCGGCTCGGGCGTGAGACCGATGCCCGAGAGGATCGCGTGGACGCCCGGCGCGAGCGGCTCCTCGTCGTTCGCCGACCGGGCGGCCCCCCGCAGCAGGACCACCGCCTGCCGTACCTCGGGCCGTTCGAAGAACCGCTCGGCGCCGCGCAGCACGTACGGCACGCCCGACTCGGTGAACGCCTGCTCGTACGCCTCCGACTGGGCGTTGACCCGGAAGAGCACGGCGATCTCCCGGGTGGGGACGCCGTCGGCCATGAGCTTCTTGACGGTCAGCGCGACGCCGAGCGCCTCGGCCGGCTCGTCGTCGTACTCGGTGAACTCGGGCGCGGGCCCGTCGGGGCGCTGCGCGACCAGTTCGAGCCGGTGCGCCGAGCGCGCCATGACACGGTTGGCGAGCGTGACCACCTGCGGGGTGGAGCGGTAGTCGCGCACCAGCCTGATCACCTTGGCCGAGGGGTGCTCGACGGCGAAGTTCGTCAGGTAGTGCGGTGTCGCGCCGGTGAAGGAGTAGATGGTCTGGTTGGGATCGCCCACCACGCACAGGTCGTCCCGGCCGCCGAGCCAGGTGTCGAGCAGCAGCTTCTGCAGCGGGTTGACGTCCTGGAACTCGTCCACGACGAAGTAGCGGTACTGCTGGCGGATCTGGGCGGCGACCTCGCGGTGCTCGGTCATCACCGCGGCGGTCAGCTCCAGGATCGTCTCGAAGTCGATCAGGTTCCGGCGGCGGCGCAGGTCCTCGTACGCCTCGAAGAGCCGGGCCACCTCCTCGGGGGCGATCGGCGGGGTGCGCCGGGCCTTGAGCGCCGCGGCGGGGTAGTCCTCCGGCCCGATCTGGGTGACCTTGGCCCACTCGATCTCGCTCGCGACGTCGCGCAACTCGCCGCGGTCGGGGTTCCTCCTCGCCAGGCGGCACGCCTCGACCAGCAGCGGCAGCTTGGACTCCACGATCTGGGGCGTGTCCCCACCGATCACGCGCGGCCAGAAGTAGCTGAGCTGCCGCAGCGCCGCCGCGTGGAAGGTGCGCGCCTGCACGCCCGGCGCGCCGAGCCGGCGCAGCCGCTGCCTGAGCTCGCCCGCCGCCCGTGTGGTGAACGTCACAGCCAGCACGCACTGCGGCTCGACCACCCCCGACGCCACGGCGTACGCGATGCGATGGGTGATGGCCCGGGTCTTGCCCGTACCTGCGCCGGCCAGCACGCACACCGGGCCGCGCACCGCCTCGGCGACGTCGCGCTGCTCGGGGTCCAGTCCCGCGAGGACGTCCACGTAACGCTCCCAACATGCGATGCGGACGGATGAACTGGCATCATCCTTCCAGCAACTAACAGAGACAGCGTGGTTTCCCCACAGGGGGCGACCCTGGCTCCGGGGAGGAACGAGCGGTGCGAAGGACAGCGGTAGGTGTCGGATCCCTTGCCCTCGCTGCCGTTCTGCTCGCGCCGTCGGGTGCCGACGCCGCGGCGGACGACCCCACGCCGTCGCCCAGTCCCAGTCCGAGTCCCACGGCCACGGTAACCGCCACGCCGCTGTCCTCTGACACCACCGTCCGCACCTTCTCGTACGGCTCGCACGCCCGGCAGCGGATGGACGTCTGGTGGCACTCCACGGGCGAGCGGCGCCCGGCCGTCTTCATCATCCACGGCGGATGGTGGTCGGGCGGCGACAAGAAGTACACGACCTCGATCAGCCGGAGCTACGCCCAGCTCGGCTACACCGTCATCACGATCAACTACCGGCTCTCCGGTGACGCCCCGTGGCCCGCGCAGCGAAGCGACGCGCTCGACGCGATCGCGACCGTGCGTAGGCATGCCGAGGTGTTCAACATGGATCCGGACCGCTACGTCGTGCTCGGTTTCTCCGCGGGCGGCCACATCGCCGCGGCGGTCGGCACGTACGGCAACGGCCTCCCGGGGCTGCGCGGCGTCGCGGGCGTCTCGCCCGTGATCTCGCCGCTGACCGCGTTCACCGACGGCGACGAGGGCGGGGACGCCTACCAGCGCAAGCTGCGCAAGGCCACGGTCGCCCTGGCGGGTGGATGCGGGCCGACCCAGTGCCCCAAGATCTGGTCGAGCATGGAGGTGGCGTTCCACGCGAGCGCGTCGGACGCCCCGATGTTGACCGTCCACTCCCTGGACGAGTTCGTGCCGCCGTACCAGAGCGAGTTGCTCAAGCAGGCGCTCGAGGCGGTCGGCGTGAAGATGACCATCCGGACGATGCCCGGCGCCCAGCACAGCGCGCCGCTCTACCGCGAGGTGGGCGTGGCCGAGGGCGTCCAGTCGTGGATCGCCGCACGCCTGGCCAAGTGAGCCGCCCGAGCCGCACCTTCGAGCCGCGTCTCCCGGGTCGAGGGTCGGGGCCGCACGTCTGGGCCGCGGGTCCGCGTTCGCCGGGCAGTGTGATCTGACCGGCATGCCCCAGCGGGAACATGAGCAGTGGTCGTCCGTGTTGTCAATGACTGCTCATGTCACACGAAGGGACGAAGATGGCGCTCACTGTCTACACGACGAGCTGGTGCGGCCCCTGTAAGCGGCTGAAGGGCCAGCTCACCCGCGAGGGGATCACCTTCCAGGAAATCGACATCGAGCGGCATCCGGACGCCGCCGAGTTCGTGATGAGCGTGAACAACGGCAACCAGGTCGTCCCGACCGTGGTGGCGGACTGCCACACCATGACGAACCCCTCGGTGGCCGAGGTCCGGCGGCACCTCACCGGCGCCTGCTGACCTACCGCCGAAACCGGCACGCCCGTAACGACCCTCGGAACCGGGGTCGTGTCGATCCCGGAACCGACCGTCGCGCGGGTCAGTCGGTCTCGATCAGCGAGCCGTACCAGGTCTCGATGAGCCTGCGGGCGATCGAGACCTGGGGCGGCAGGCCCAGCTCCCCCGACCGCACGGCCGCGCTCAGTTCGTCCCTGGACCACCAGCGAGCCTCGGCGATCTCGTCGGCGTCCGGCCGGAGGTCGGTGGAGAGCGCCTGGGCGAAGAACCCCACCATGAGGCTGCGGGGGAACGGCCACGGCTGGCTGCCCATGTACCGCGGCGCGGCCGCGACGACGCCGACCTCTTCGAGGACCTCGCGCAGGACGGCCTGCTCCAGCGACTCGCCCGGCTCGACGAACCCGGCGAGCACCGACATCCGGCCCTCCGGCCACTGCGGCCCCCTGGCCAGCAGGATCCGGTCGGCCTCGTCGCGCACCAGCATGATCACCGCCGGGTCCACGCGGGGGAAGTGCTGGCTGCCGTCCTTGGGGCAGATCCGCATGTGGCCCGAGGCCGCGACGTCCGTACGGCTTCCGCAGCGCGGGCAGTGCTCGTGCCCGGCGTGCCACGCCTCCAGGGCGACGGCGTAGACGAACAGCCCCGCGTCCCGGTCGTCGAGCAGCGCCCCCGCCCGGCGCAGGCCCATCGGATCGCCCGCCCGGCCCCCGGCGGTGAGCGGAGCCTTGACCGCGAAGTACGGCACGCCGGCGGCGTCCACGCCGAGCAGGTAACGCGGCCCTTCGGGAGCCTCGGCCGGTGACATCAGCGTCAGGCTCGCCTCGGCGCCGCTGTTCCGGATCAGGGTCTCGCCCTCATGGACGAGGAGGACGCGGGTCGCGTCGTCGGCCCACACGCGCCGCAGCCAGTTCTCGTCGTTGCGCAGCGCGGCCGAACGGTCGACGACCCCGCGCGACAACAGCAGCGGACCCATGAGCACGTCAGTCGATTCCACTCGCCTATCTTTCCATTCGCCGCCAAAACGATCTCTCGAAGGCTAGGATGAGCCGGGTTAGGTTAGCCTTACCTTCGGGGGTCACTGCGTGCGGCTGTACCTCACCTCGCTGAATCCGACCGACTCGGTCACCGGGGGGTTCCTGCCCGCGGCCGAGGCTCTGGGCTGGGACGTCACGATCCTGACCGACCACCCCGGCGGA
This sequence comes from Microtetraspora sp. AC03309, assembly GCF_020826795.1. Classification (NCBI taxonomy): domain Bacteria; kingdom Bacillati; phylum Actinomycetota; class Actinomycetes; order Streptosporangiales; family Streptosporangiaceae; genus Microtetraspora; species Microtetraspora sp. AC03309. The sequence continues at coordinate 21,078 of NZ_JADDIL010000061.1, forward strand.
TATCCCGGGTTCGAGACCATCGACACGGATGTCCGTGACGTCCGCGCCGTGATCGACACCATCGCCCGGCACCACGCGCCCGGCGCCGTCTTCTCCAACTCCGACCACATCCAGGCGGAGACCGCCCTCGCCGCCGCGTACTTCGGCCTCCCCGGCAAGGACTGGCGCGCCTGCGTCACCGCCAAGAACAAGGCGCTCACCCGCCACCGGCTCACGCCGGTCGAGACCGTCCGGTCCGTACGGCTGACGCCCGGGGGCGGCCTCCCCGACGCCGTGCCGTACCCGGCGGTGGTGAAGCCCGCCACGGGTGTCGCCAGCGAGGACGTCGTCCTGGTGAGGGACGCCGAGGAACTGGCCGACGCCGTCGCCGGGATCAGGACGCGGCGGCCCGGCGAGGTCCTGGTGGCCGAGGAGTACCTCGACGGCCCCCTCCACACCCTCGAAACGCTCGGCGACGGCCGCACCACGACCGTACTGGGCGGATTCCGCACCACGCTCGGCCCGCTGCCGCACTTCGTCGAGGAGCGGCTCGACTGGGATCCGGAGCCTCCCCCGGGCGCGCGCGAGCACGTGCTGGCCGCGCTGGCCGCGCTCGGCGTGGGTTTCGGCGCGTGCCACACCGAATACGTCGTCACGCGGGACGGGCCGCGGATCATCGAGGTCAACTACCGCGTGATCGGCGACAACTGCGACTTCCTTCTCGCCGACCTGATCGGCGTGCCGCTGTTCGAATGGACACTCCGGGTGCACGCGGGCGAGCCGCTGCCCGAGTGGAGCGAGGCGACCGTCGCCGGGCACGGCGCGGTGGTGAGCCTCATCGCCGACCGTTCCGGCGTGGTGGCCGCCGCGCCTCCGACGGGGGAGTGCCCGTGGGACGGACCGTGCGAACACGACGGAGTGCGCCTGTGGCACCGGCCGCTGCGCCGGGTCGGCGAGCGCGTCGAGCTGACCCGCACCAACCGTGACTATCTCGGCCTGCTGCGCGCGGTCGGCCCGGACCGCACGAGCGTCGACGCCGCCGTGGCCTCCTTCCGAGGCGGCCGGCCCTGGGTGATCGCATGAACGCGATGCCCGGGCTCCACCCCGTGGGGCGGGAGCCGTACCTGGCGAGGAGGGTGCTGAACGCGCTGCTCCGCGAGGACTTCGCGGGGATGGCGTCCCGGCTGGAACACAGCAGGGACGGCGTGGCCCTCGTCCTCGCGTCCGGCCGGAGGGTGCGGCTCGCGCCCGGCGGCCTGTTTCAGGACTTCTCCATCGCCCCCGAGGTGACGCTCACCCTGGCGGAGGTGCTGGAGACGCTGGAGGCGGTCGCCACGCCCGCCGACGCCCCGGGGGTCGCGGCCTTCGCCACCGAATGCCACGAGACCCTCGCCGCGCTGGAGCTCTACGACCGCCACGGGACGCAGGCGCCCGCCCGCGTACACGGCCCGATCCGGTACGAGGCGCTCGCGGCGGCCGTGGACCATCCCGTGTACCCGACCGCGCGCTGCCGCCTCGGCGTTCCGGTCGAGGGCCTGCTCGCGTACGCTCCGGAGTTCGCGCCCGCGTTCGACCTCCGCTGGGCCGCGGTTCCCCGGGACCGCGTCACGCTCTCCTCCGAAGCGGAAACCAGCCCTGGACTCTTCTTCCCCGGCATGGCCGAGGTGGGGCTCCCGGAACGGCTGGCGGACACGCACCGGCTCTTCCCCGTGCATCCGCTCGCGCTTCCCGTGGTCACCGGCATCGCCGGCGTCATCGTGGCGGGCCTGCCGTACCTCCGGGTCCGCCCCACGCTGTCGATGCGCACGGTCGTGGCCGGCGAACGGCTGCACCTCAAACTGCCGATCCCGACGAGCACGCTCGGGCTGCGGAACCGGCGGTCGATCAAGCCGGGCACGCTGGGAGACGGCGCGCTCGCCGAGTCGCTGCTCCGCGAGGTGCTCAGCCGGGAGCCGGACCTGCCGGTGGTCCTCGCGGACGAGCAGCTCCACGGCCACGCGGGCCACGAATACCTCGGCTGGATGATCCGCAGGCTGCCCCCCGGTGAGATCGTCCCCGTGGCGGCCCTGGCCGCGCCGGGTGTGCTACCCGAGATCGCCGCCCGGTTCTACGCGGGTGACGTCCGGGCGCTTCTCCGCGACTATCTGGGCATCCTCTTCGCGTGGAACGTCCGGCTCTTCGCCCGGTACGGCATCGCGCTGGAGGCCCACCAGCAGAACCTGTCGCTGGTGTTCGCGGACGGGACCATGCGGCTGATGGTGAAGGACAACGACGGGCTCCTCGCCGCCCCGGACCGCCTGGGCTCGGCCGGGCTCGCCGTACCGGCCTTCGCCGACGAGCGGATGCTGACCGACGACCCGCACTCCCTCGCCGACGTGTTCGTGACGATCACGTTGCATCTGGCCGCCGCGGCGATCGTGTTCGGGGCGGTCGAGGACGCGGCCGGGCTGGTCCGTGGCGCGCTCGACGACGCGCTCTCGGAGTTCGGCGAGCACCCGATGGCCCGTCTGCTGCGGGCCAGGACCCTGGACGCGGCCCGGCTGGTCGGCAAGTCCATGGTCACCGCCGCGACCCTGGTGGACAAGGAACGGTCGGGAGCCAGGGACGTCAACAAGTTCTACGGCACCAGCGGGCCGAACTACCTCCGCTTCCCGCGATGAGCGCCGTGCCCGCGGCGGAGAACCGGCCGCCCGCCTCAGAACGTCCATCCGCGGGAGAGAGCCGCCCGTTCGCGGGAGAAGGCAGCTTGTTCACAGACGAGGACCGTCCGTTCGCCGACGAAGGCCGCCCGTCCGTGGATGAGGGCCGTTCGACCGCCGGGGAGGACCGCCGCGCCGTCGCGGAGGCGGTGACGTTGGGCGCGCTGCTCCGCTGCTGCGTCCGCGAGGTGGCCGGGCCGCGCGGTCAGGTCTGGCCGGCCGGGCCGTACCTGCTGCTCCGGGTGGCCGGGACCCTGCTGCGCGCCCGAGTCCACGGCGGGATCGCACTGCGCTTCGACGGCCCACCCGAGTGGCTCGCGGGCGGCGTGTGGCAGCCGCTCAGCTCCGAGATGCTCGTCAAGCTGGTCGAGCAGGAGCTCCCCGGAGGCAACGAGGAGTTCGCCGGGCAGGTGGCGAGCAGCCGTGAGGCGGTCACGGCGCTGCTGCGCGCCCGCGAACGTGCCACGCCCCCCGAAGACCCGTGGCTCGCTTCGGAGCAGGCGCTGGTGGCGGGCCACCCCTTCCACCCCTCCCCCAAGGCACGCGCAGGTTCGGGCTGGCTGCGCTACGCGCCGGAGGCGCACGTGGAGTTCCCGCTCCGGCTGCTCGGCGTACGCGCCGACCTGGTGGCCGGGCGGGGCGACACCGACGCGCTGGACCTGCTCGGCTCCGCGCCGCCGGGATACGTCCTGCTGCCCGCCCACCCGTGGCAGCTCGACCTTCTCGCCGACGAACTGCGCGGCCCGCTGTCCGACGGACGGCTCGTCGATCTGGGAGACGGCTCCCGGCCCGTGATCCCCACCTCGTCGGTCCGGACCGTGTACGACCCGGGCTCCGGGCTGTGCCTGAAGTTCAGCCTCGACGTGCGGATCACCAACTGCGTACGGAAGAACGCCTGGTATGAGCTGATCGGGGCGGTGGAGCTCAGCGAGCGGCTCGGCCCGGTGTTCGCGCGGCTCGCCGCGGACTTCCCGGGCACGCGGCGGCTGCCCGAGCCCGGCTACCGGTCGGCGGACCTCGGCCTCCGGCTGCTCGAAGGACTCGGCGTGATCCTCCGGCCGGGTCCGTGGGAGGTGTGCGGTCCGGGCGTCACCCCGGTCCTCGCCGGAGCGCTGCACCCCGGAACACCGGCCTCGGCTCCGTACGGCGCGGCCGACCCCCTGGCCTGGTGGCACGCCTATGTGGAACGCGTGGCGCCGCCGGTGCTCGACGCGTACTTCACGCACGGGGTCGTCCTCGAACCCCACCTGCAGAACGTGCTGATCGGGGTCGATCACCACGGCTTCCCCGTTGAAGCCATATTTCGGGACATGGAGGGGACCAAGCTCGTCAGGGACCGGCACGACGTGTCGGGTCTGCCCCCCGCGGTGGCCTCGGCGATCACCTACGACGCCGAGCGCGGCTGGAACCGCGTCGTCTACTGCCTCCTGGTCAACCACCTCGCCGAGATCGCCGCCACCGTCGCCGACCACGCGGGCGGAGACACGCTGCCCCGGCTCTGGTCGATCACCAGGGACGTCATCGAGGCGTACGCCGCCGGGCACGGCTCGCCGCCCCTGCTGGCAGAGTTGCTCGCGGGCACGCCGCTGCCCGCCAAGGCCAACCTCGGCGTGCGCTGGGCCAGGGACGCCGACCGGTCCGCCGGATACGTCCCCGTGGCCAACCCCCTCGCCTGACGCCGGAGTCCGCCGGAGCCGCCGGGCAGGGTCTCTCCACCCTGCGGTAGAGAGCCTTCTCCCGCCCTCCTTTCGAGCCGATCGACACACCCCTCCCCCTGTCACTTTCTGTTGCGCAATGACAACTCTACGTACCGTGAGGCGACGAGCGGCAGCCGTACCAGAAGATCGTGATGGTGGAGGCGGGCCGGCCGCTGGAGCTGCCCGAGCCGTTCGGGATCAAGCTCGACACGTCACTGATCTTCGGCTGACTCCCGAGGGCACCCCACCTCACGAATCCAGCTGGGGAATCCGGCGGATCAGGGCGGCCAGGCCCTCGGCGTCGAGCAGGTCAACCGGCCGCACGGTCTCGTTCGAGCGGACGTAGTGGAAGGCCGCCCCGACCTTCTCCAGCGGCACCCGGGCGAGCGACGCCCAGGCCAGACGGTACGCGGCGAGCTGGACGGCGGCGGTCCTGGCGGCCCTGCCCCGCGGGCGCTCGCCGGTCTTCCAGTCGACCACCACATAGCCGTCGCCGTCGGTGAAGACCGCGTCCATGCGGCCACGGACCAGGCGATCCGCGATCATCGTTTCGAACGGAACCTCCAGGTCGAGCGGCTCCCGCCAGGCCCACACGCTTTCCTCGAACCGCGCCTGCAGCTCGGCGAGCTGGACGTCGGCGTCGGAAAGGTCATCGGACGCGCCGGGCAGCTCGAAGTCGTCGATCAGCCGCTGCTGCCCCCACCGGGACTCCAACCAGGCATGGAACGCGGTGCCCCGCCGGGCCAGGGGCGCCGGCTTCCTCGGCAGCGGACGCCGTACCTGCCGGGCCAGCGCCGACGGGTCCCCGGCCAGCGTGACGAGTGACGAGACCGAGAGCCGCGCGGGCAGATCGACGACCGCCGCCTCCCTACGCCGCTCTCGCTCCCTGAGCAGCAACTCGGTGTCACGTTCCCAGGCCCGCATCCGCTCGCCCCTGGCGGGCGCATGGTCGTCGACCCCTTCGAGCGCCCGTTCCATGGCCTCCTCGACCATGCGGGCACCCTCCAGCACGGCGTCGCGTACGGACAGGGACGGCCAGGACGCCTCGGCCGGTTCGGCGAGCAGCGGGTTCTGCGCCGCGTCGCTCTCGTCCCAGTGCGTCACCGTGGCGCCCGCGTCGCGGATCTCGGTCAGGAAGTCGGAGGGTTCGAGCGGCTTCGACGAGGTGCCCCAGCGGTATCCCGACGCGATCAGCAGGTAGTGCGCCCGGGTCACGGCCACGTACGCGAGGCGGCGTTCCTCCAGTAGGTCACGGTCGCGGCAACGTTCGTCGAACTCGGCGATCGCGTCCTTGTCGAGGCCCGCGAGTTCCGGCAGGTCCGACACGTCGCCACGCAGCGGGTACGGCAACTTGCGTGGGTTCTCCGTCCATCGCGAGTTGGTGACCGGTGTGGCGGGGAAGACGCTGCCCTTGGCCAGGCCGCCCTTCTGGGTGGTGATCTGCGACAGGCCGGGCACGACGACGACCGGCCACTCCAGGCCCTTGGACGCGTGGACGGTCATGAGCTTCACGCTGTTGGTCTCGCCGACCCGCCCGGCCTCAAGGCCGAACTCCTCGCTCTCCGCCGCCTTGAGGTAGGCGAGGAACGCGCCGAGCGTCGGGTCCTCTGCGTCGCCGGCGAACCGGGCCGCGGCGTCGAGGAACGCGTCGAGGTCGGCCCGTGCCGCCAGCGCGCTGCCGCCCCTGGCGGCCACCTCGACGTCCAGGCCGAGCCGCCGTTCGATCTCGATGATGAGGTCCGGCAGCGGCTGGCCCGCGCGGGCGCGCAACGATCTGAGCTCGCCCGCCAGGGCGGGCAGGCGGACCCGGGCCAGCGGCGAGAACGGCTCCAGCCACTCGGGCCGGTCGGGCAGCTCGTCGAGCGCGTCGATCAGGCTGCCACGCTCGCTCTCCAGGTCGGCCATCACCTGTTCCAGCGGGTCGTTCGCCCGCCTGCTCTCCTGGCTCAGCCGGCGGGCGAGGTCGCCGAGGACCTTCAGGTCGGCGGGGCCGATCCGCCAGCGCGGCCCCGCCAGCAGCCGCACGAGCGCGTCACCCGCCGTCGGGTCGTAGAGCGCGCGCAGCGTGGCCACGATGTCGGCCACCTCGGGGACGGTCAGCAGGCCGCCGAGCCCGACCACCTCGACGGGGATGCCCCGCGCTTCGAGGGCGCGGCGCAGGGCGGGGAACTGTGCTCGCTTGCGCGCCAGGATCGCCACGTCCCTGGCCTGCAGGGCGCGCCCCCGCTCGCCCTCGGCCCAGGGCAGGCCGTCGGGTGCCTGCTCCGCGCCGAGCGTCCCGGCGATGCCGTCCGCGATCCAGGCGGCCTCGTTCTCGGCGGTCTCGTGGAAGGCGCAGACGACCCGGCCGCGATCCACCCGGTTGGAGCCGGGCACGAGCACGGGCACGCTCCCGCGACGCCCGTCCCGCAGCGGGACCTGGATCTTGGCCGCCACGTCGAGCACCCGCTCGCCGTTGCGGAAGCTGACGGAGAGCTGACGGACCGGCGCGGGATCTCCCGCCGCCGTCGGGAAGTCCTCGGGGAACCGGGACAGGTTGCCCGCCGACGCGCCACGCCAGCCGTAGATCGACTGGCACGGGTCGCCCACCGCCGTGACCGGGTGGCCACCGCCGTACAGGGCCCGAAGCAGGACGAGCTGGGCATGGCTGGTGTCCTGGTACTCGTCCAGCAGCACGACCGAGAACCGTGACCGCTCCGACGCGCCCACCTCGGGGTGGTTCGCCGCGATCCGCGCGGCGAGGGCCATCTGGTCGCCGTAGTCGATGACCTCCCTGGCGCGTTTCACCCGTTCGTACGCCTCGGCCAGCGGCAGGAGCTGCTCGCGCACCGCCTGGGTCCGTACCGGCCGCTGCTGGGGCAGCGTGGCCTTCCCCTGCACGGCGGCGAGGCGTTCACGGAGCCACACGCCCACCTCGTGGACGTCGCCCGCGCCGCGCAGATGCTCGGCCATCTCGCCCGCGAGCTCAAGGACCGCCGCGGTGACGCTCGGCGGCCCGAGGTCGACCAGGTCCATCGGGCCGTCGTACTGGCCGACGACGCGCGCGGCCATCTGCCAGGCCACGGCCGGCGTCATCAGCCGCATCGTCGGCTCCAGCCCCTCGCGGAGCGCGTGGTCGGTGACCAGCCGGGCGGCGTACGCGTGGTAGGTCGAGACGGTGGGTTCGGCGTCGAGCAGCTCGGCCGGGACCAGACCGGCCGACGCGAGCCCGGCCAAGCGCCTGCGCACCCGGTCGGCCAGCTCCGCCGCGGCCTTACGGGTGAAGGTCAGCCCGAGGATCTGCTCCGGCCGGACCAGGCCCGCCGCGACCAGCCAGACGACCCGGCCGGCCATGGTCTCGCTCTTGCCGGATCCCGCGCCGGCCACGACGACCATCGGCTCCAGGCCGGACTCGATCACGGCCGCCTGTTCGAGGGTGGGGGGAAGGATGCCGAGCTTCCCGGCGAGCTCGACCGGGCTCAGCACAGCTGACCTCCGCTGTCGTTGACCGGGCAGCAGACCTTCGCGGCGCAGGTGCGGCAGCCGTCGTTCACCTTGGCGACGAACACCTTCTCGGACATGCCGGCCGCGACGGTCGTGACCAGGTCCTCGGCCCAACCGGGATCCGCGTCCTCGCCGAGCGCTCCCTGCGCCTGCTCCTTGGCCTCGCCCTTGACGCCCGCGGCCTTGCCCACCTGGACGAGCGCGGCCCCGCCCGGCTCGACCAGGCCGTGCCGCTTGAACGCGCCCAGCAGCGTGGCGAGCTGGTAGACCCCGAGCTGCGGGTGCCGGTCCAGCTCGCCGTCCTTGGGCTTGGTGCCGCCGGTCTTGATGTCGATGATGACGGCCCGGCCGTCCTTGTCCCGCTCGACCCGGTCCACCCGGCCCTTGATCTGTACGTCGGCGTCGGGCAGCGTCACCGTGAACGGCTCCTCCAGCGCGACGAGGTCGCGCTCGTTGTTCCTGTGCCACTGGAGGAACCGCTCGACCATCTGCTCGGCGACCTTGCGCTGCTTCCGGTTGAACCACACCCCGCCGAAGTCGAACTGCCCCCAGACCTCGTCCAGCCGCTTTCCGAGGTCCGGGTCGTCGCCCGTCGCGAGTACGGCTATCGCGTGGATGACCGTGCCGAGGCTCTGCGTCACGCTGGAGCTCCCGGCGCCCACGGCCGTCTCCAGGACCCACCGGAGTCCGCACTTGGTGAAGTTCTCCACCGCGGACGGCGAGACGCGGACGATGTCGTCCGGCCAGCCGAGCGGGCGGTCGTCGGACAGCGGGGTCAGCGCGTACCAGTCATGTGGGCTCGCGCCCGGCACCCCGGCCCGGGCCAGCCGGGCGAGGTGCGTCGCGGCGCCCCGACGCAGCGCCTCCGGCGTCGTCGGGTCGCAGACGGCCGCGCGCAGGTCGGCGACGAGCGCGGGCATGCTGAGCCAACGCGCCTTGTCGTCCATGGTCACCGGCTCGGCACCGCCGGGCAGCAGCTCGGACAGGAAGCGGGAGGGACGCTCGTCGGTGTCCTCGCCGCCGACCGCGGTCACGACCAGCCTGTGGCGCGCCCGCGTGGCCGCGACATAGAACAGCCGGCGCTCCTCGGCGAGCAGCTTGGAGGCGAGCGCGGCCGCGGCGGCGCCGGTGTCGAGCGCGGCCGTGTCCGGCGCCGTGCCTCCGGCCAGTTCGACGAGCGTCTCGATGCCGAGGACGGAACCGCGCAGCCGCAGGTCCGGCCACACGCCCTCCTGGACGCCGGGAACCACCACGACGTCCCATTCGAGGCCCTTGGACCGGTGGGCGGTCAGGATGCGTACGGCCTCGCCGTCCGGCGCCTGCTCCGCGAGCGAGTCGCCGGGGATCTCCTGCGAGATCAGGTCGTCGAGGAAGACCTCGGCGCCCGCCTTGGGCAGCCGGTCGACGAAGCGGGCGGCGTAGTCGAACAGGGCCACGACCCCGTCCAGGTCGCGGTCGGCCTGGGCTCCCCTGGATCCGCCGGACATGCTGGTCTCGGTCCATCGCTCGGCGAGCCCGCTGGCCTGCCAGATCGCCCACAGCACGGCCTCCGGCCCGTCTCGTACGGCGGAGCGCGCGATCTGGAGCAGCTTGGCGACACGCTCGGCGGGCGCGGCCACGTGCGGCTCCACCGGGATCAGCGTCTGAGGTTCACGGATCGCGGCCACGAGCAGCTCGTCCGAGGATCGGGGCTCGAACGGCAACGTGTGCTCGTCGGCGGCCTCGGCGTGCTCCTCCGCCCGCAGGGCGCGGCGCAGCCTCCGGACGCCGATCATGTCGGTGCCGCCCAGCGGACCGGTGAGGAGTTCCTCGACGGTCGCCGCGTCGAGCGCGGGGGGCCGGACCGCGACCTTGAACAGGGTGATGAGGGGCCGCACCCCGGGCTCCTGGATGAGCGGCACCTCGTCGCCGCCGACGACGACCGGCACCCCCGCCGTGACCAGCGCTCGGCGCAGAACCGGGATCTGTCTGGCCGCGCTGCGCACGAGCACGGCCATCCGGGACCAGGGCACGCCGTCGAGCAGATGGGCCCGGCGCAGGGTGTCCGCGACGACGGCGGACTCCTGGCTGGCGCTGTCGGCGATCAGGACGCGCACGCCGCCCGGCTCCGCTCCGGTCACCGGCCGCAGGTCGCGATGGCCGGTGCGGGTGGCGGGAAGCCGCGCCGCGACCCGCCTGGACGCGTCGAGCAGTTCGGGGCCGCTGCGGCGGCAGACCCGCAGCGCGATGGCCGGCGCCTCGCGGCCGTCCAGGGTGCGGAACCTCTCCGGGAACCGGAGGATCGCCTGCACGTCCGCGCCACGGAACCCGTAGATGGACTGGTCGGGGTCGCCCACCGCGATCAGGTCGCGCCCGTCGCCCGCGAGTTGCTGGAGGACGAGTTCCTGCGCGGGATCGGTGTCCTGGTATTCGTCCACGAACACGACGTCGTAGGCCGCGCGCTCGCGCCGCCGTACGTCGCCGTCGGTGAGCAGGCCGGCGGCCGCGCGGATCAGCTCGGCGTAGTCGAGCGAGGGCACCGGGTCGAGGTCGAATCGGTCCTGGTAGCGGTAGGAGAACAGCCCGGCGGCCTGCCAGTCCTCCCGCCCGTGCCGGCGTCCGAGCCGGATCAGCGCGTCGCCGTCCAGGCCGCGCTCCGCCGCCCGGGACAGGAAGTCGCGCAGTTCCTCGGCGAACCCGCGGGTGCCGAGCATCTCCCGCATCCGGGACGGCCAGTGCCGCGCGCCGTCCTCCAGCTCGCCGTGGAGCAGCCTGCGGACCTCCAGGAGCTGTTCCGGGCCGGTCAGCAGCCGGGGCGGCGGCTCGCCCGCCAGCACCGCCTCACGGCGCAGCAGCGCGTACGCGTAGCTGTGGAAGGTGAGGGCGAGTGGCGTCCTGGTCGTCCTGCGCATCCGGCCGGTGATGCGTTCCCGCAGCTCACCGGCGGCCTTGCGGCTGAAAGTGAGGACGAGGACGCGCTCGGGATCGACGCCGCGCCGTTCGATCCGGTCGACCACGGTCTCCACGATCGTGGTGGTCTTGCCCGTGCCCGGCCCGGCGAGCACGAGCAGCGGGCCGGACCCGTGTTCGACGACCGCGCGCTGGTGCTCGTCGAGAACGGGGGCGGCATGCCGCCCCACCGCCCCACGACGCACCAGCTGATAACTCATAACACGCCATTCCACCAGACCACGGGGACTGATCGTGCCCCGTTGGGCACAGGGTCAGGAGGAGAACACGTGATCGACGAGGCGGGCGGCGGCCTTGCCGTTGTCGTGCGGCGCGTAGGTGCGGACGAACGCGGCGTATCGGTCGGCGAGCTTCGCCGACACCGAGTCGATCGACCGCAGTGCCTCGACGACCTCCGGAGACGTCGCGAGCCGGAGCCCGGGCCGCTGCGACTCCAGGTCGAGGTAAAGATCGCGGGCCGAGCGGTAGCGGTCCAGGTCCGGCGTGAACAGCACGACCGGCCGCCCGCTCGCCACGAAGTCGAACATCGTCGAGGAATAGTCGGTGACCAGCACGTCCGCGATCAGGAGCAGGTCCGCGATGTCGGGATAGGTGGTCACGTCGATGGAGAACCCGTCGAGGGACGGCACGTGCGGGAACGCCTGCATCGCGTGGCCGCGCACGAGGACGACGAGGTCGGCGCCGAGGGCGCGTCGCGCGTCGACGAGGTCCAGCTTCACCGAGGCGTTCCTGCGGTCGTAGTCGCGGAAGGTCGGCGCGTAGAGGACCACACGCTTGCCCTCGGGGATGCCTATCCGGCGCCTGATAGCGGCGGCCGCGGGTTCGCGGTCCCCGGCCAGCACGTCGTTGCGCGGGTATCCGCTCTCGAGGATCTCTCCCTCGTAGCCGAACGCCTTGCGCATCACGGAGGAGGCCCAGGCACTCTGCGAGACCAGGACGTCCCATCCGCGCACCTCGACGGCCTGGCGGTGCCAGACCGGCGGCCTCGGCTCACGCCGCATGTGCGGCAGGTCGCGGCCGATGTGCTTGACGGGGGTGCCGTGCCAGGTCTGGACGCACACCTGGTCGTCACGGGTGCGGTACCACGGCGGCAGGAAGCCGTTGGACACGACGTATCTCGCGCGGGCCAGCGCCTCGTAGTGCTCCCGGCTGCCCTCCCTGACGATCTTGGGGACGATGTCCCCGTCGAGGCCGAGGTCGGCCGAGCCCGGCGGGACGAAGGCGCCGTCCCTGACGACCCAGATGTGCTCGCTGTCGTCGCCCCGGCGCAGCCGCTCCTCGTAGATCGCCCGCGGGCTGTCGGAGTAGGACCTGCCGTCGTAGGAGACGTAGACCGCGGCCTCGCGCAGGGGCCGCGCCCGCTCCGCGGGGTAGAAGTTGCGGCTCAGCGCCCAGACTCCGGCCGCGCTGCGCTCGTCGCCCGGCCGGTCCTCGGCCGCCACGAGCACGGGGACGTCGTAACGGGTCGCGACGAACCGGTAGACGCGGCCGTCGACGGTGCGCTGCTCCTCGTCCAGGGCGTCCAGCCCCGCGTGGTCGAAGCGGGTCGGGGCGATGGCGGGGCCGTGCTTGCCCGGCGGCGCGACCGACATGCTCCAGACGCCCTCGGCCAGCGGGACGGTGCTCCCGAACCTGGGCATCGCGCCGGGCGCGAGCCGTACGGAGAACTCCTCGCCGTCACGCCGCAGGGGAACGCGGATGATCAGGCCGCCGCGGTGCCGCAACAGCAGGTCTCGCGGCCCGGGATCGGGGTCGGGGTACGTGCCGGTGAGGGTGAGCGCGTCGTCCTGCCACTCGGCCGAGGTGATCACGGGCAGGATCTTGTGCCCGGAGATGACCACCCGGTCACGCCGGTCGCCCTGGACGGTGATCTCACGGTCGCCGACGATGAGCCGGGTCTCCTCGCCGCCCTCCAGCATCACGGCCGCGGCGGGCTCTCCCTTGGGCTCGACCCACAGCCGGCGCGCGTCGCGGTCCTTGAGCAGCGTCTGGACACCCAGCGCCAGCGTGAACTCGCTGCCGCCCTCGACCGGGGCGAACTCGGCGGCCATCCGGTGGCCGCCCACCCGGGCCTTGCCCCTGGTGACGGGATGCCCGGGGATGAAGCCGGTGAGCACGACGTTGTCGCCGTCCAGCCGGACGCGGGTCAGCTCGGCCCTCGTCGGCTGCAGGACCACCTGGAGCGACTTGTCGGACGTCCACACGGGGCGCACCCACCAGCGCGGCCTGACCTGCAGGCCGGCCGGGCGCTCGGTACGGCCGATGGCCGGGCCGCGGAGCGTGCCGGTCGCCCGGGCCATGCGGCTCCAGATCGCGACCTCGGCCCGCCAGGTGGTGGTGTCCTGGACCGTGTTGCGGCGGCGGAGCACCCGCTTGCCGCCGCGGACCACGGCCCGCAGGGCGGCCCGCCAGCGGAGCGAGAACGGATGCAGCTCGGCGGTGAACCCCGCCCAGTCGTAGTTGCAGCCCGGCTCCTTGGCCGCGTGGGTGGCCTCCGGCCGGTAGACGCGGCGGGTCTTCAACGTCACACGCGGCAGCCAGCGAGGGCCCTTGAGCACGACGGTCGCGTGGTTGAAGCGACGGCTGCGCACGGACAGGCCGGCGAGGTAGGCGTGACCGGTGATGCGCAGCCGGCCGCCGACCCAGGAGATGTCGTCGATCTGCGTCACCGGGACGAGGTCGGCCCTGCGCAGCCGGAGCAGCTTGTCGTCCACCTCGACGGGCAGGTCGGCGTACCACCGGAAGCCCTTGCGGACCCGCCGGGACGGCTCGGCCGCGGCGGCGGCCAACTTGGCCAGCGCGTCGCTCTCGGCCAGTTCCCCGGGGTCACGGGTCTCGACCAGGTGGTATCCGGCCCGGCGGCCGACCGGGAGGTCCCGCTTGACCCTGGGGTCCACCTCGGCGAGATAGGGCCGCAGCACCGAGATCGCCTCGCGGCGGCGCGCGGCTCCGCGCTTGGCCGCCGCGTCCAGTCGCAGTCCGAGCGGTCCGGCGAGCGCCTCGCGATCGACGCCGCGGCGCTCCGCCGGCCCGAGGCCCGCCTCCCGGACCAGGGCGACCAGCGCCCCTATGGACTCACCCCGGTCATAAAGCTCCTGAACAGCCCGCAATCGGTCGGCGACGGTGTCGCTCGTGGGCGCGGGTGTCATAGGGGAGGCACCACCCTTCGGAGACCGGTGTTCTAGAAATGGTAAGCGGTCAGCGAGCGCGTCCGTCCCATCGAGCGCGTCTCATGTCGGCTCGGTCTCCCCGGAGCGGCGTGCCCTCCTCGCGCCACCGGGCGAGGCACTCGCTCTCGTGCCCCACGGGCGGGGATCCGTCCGCCCTGGGCACACGCCACCACGGAACGCCGCCGCCCCAGTGGGACAGGACGCGTCCCACCTGCCGCGGCCCACCCTCCCCCAGGTATTCCGCGATGTCGCCGTACGGCATGACCTTGCCGGGTGGGATCCGCTCGACCACCTCGAGCACCCGCTCGGCGTAGCCGCTCAGGTGCTCCATTCGGCCGGCCCGGCGGCGATGATCTCTTCCAGCTTCCCGAACTCGTAGCTCGACGTGCCGTTGATCTGCTCGACGATGCCGTTCCTGATGCCGTACGCCTCGCCGTCCTCACCGATGAGGCCGGCGCCCACGAGATCGGAGAGCCGGGCCAGCTGGGCCACATGCCAGTCGGACCCCGGCTGGCCGGACAGCCGGCCCGACCAGGTCGCCACCGGATGCACGGCGTCGCCGTGCCACGCGAGAACCTCGCCGGCCTCCTGCGACCCGCGCAGCTCGTATCCGGCCTCCGCCGAGATCACGCTCGCGAGTTCGGCGTAGGCGAGCGGTGACTCCCGCTCGACGCGCAGCTCGTACCCCATGAGCCGCGACCTTAGCGAACCTTTGCCCCCGCCTGTGCCCGATAGTGCCGAGATCGGCCATACCGCAGCCGAAACGCAGCCGAACGGCCATCAACACGTGATCACCGGCGGGTGAGCGCCACGACCGCCGCGACGAAGGCGCCGACGCCGAGAAGGACGCCGATGCCGTAGATCCAGAGCCTAACGGGATCCGGTCCCGGGCGCGCGGGCCCCGGGGTGAGCTTGCCGTCACCGAAGTGCAGATCCTCCTCCACCGGCACCGTACGGGCGTACCCGCCCAGCTCCCCCGCCCTGGCGAGCGCGGCCGCCGCGTCGACCACGCCGAAGCCGGTCTTCTTGTCGTATCCGGGCGCCCCGCGGCGCGAGGTGGTGATGAGGGCGCGGGTCACCAGTTCGGGCTTGAGGTCCGGGTAGCGCGCCTTGATGAGGGCGGCGACGCCGGCGACGATCGCGCTGGCCGGGCCGCTGCCCGTCCTGTGGCCGTGCCGGCCGTCCGGGAGGGCCACGGGCAGGTCCACGCCGGGCGCGGCGACGACCACCGACAGGTTCGTGCTGGTGGGGGCGCCCTTCCCGGCCGCGGCCACGCCGACGACTCCCGGATATCCGGCGGGGAACCGCCAGTAGTCCCCGCCGTCGCCCACGCCCGAGACGATCACCACGCCCCGGGAGAGCGCGTACGAGATCGCGTCGCGGTCCATCCTGCCCACGGCATAGGAGCCCGTGGGGACGCTGATGACGCTCGCCCCGTTGTTCGCGGCGTGCCGGATCGCCCGGGCGAGCGGGCTGTCGATCGCGACTCCCGGCTCCGCCTGCGGATCGACGAAGTCGCCGGGCAGGGTCTCGGAGATCACGGGGATGGACAGGATGCGCGCGCGTGGCGCGACGCCCCAGGCGCCGCCGCCGCTCCCGTCGCCGGCGATCAGGGACGCCGCGGCCGTGGCCTCCCCCGGGGACGACTTCGCCCGGCCGAAGACGGTGCCGGTCATGTCGGGGCCCTGCTCGACCCGCCCTTTCAGCTCGGACGCGCCGCCGTCCACCCGGCCGTCGAGGACGGCGACGATCACGCCCTCGCCCTTGGTGACCTTCCACGCCTTCTCGGCGTTGACGGCGTCGAGCACCACGCGGTCGCCGCTTGGCGCCGCCAGGGCCGGGGCGGCGGACACGACCGACAGGACGGGCAGGACCGACAGGGCGGCGGCGCACCGCGCCGCGCGCCTCAGCACACGTTCCCCTGGGTGCAGCGTGGGACGTCCGGCGGCTCTGCCAGGGAACGCGCGATGCGCGCGGCGATCGACTGCGCGACCGGCCACATCTCGCTGTTCAACTGCTCCTCCGGGGACACGGAGTCACGGGTTCGACCGTCGGTGTACCCCACGGAGGAGAAGACGATGTACGGCCCGGCCCCCACCCAGCCCGTACGCTGCCGCTGCGCCGCGCCGAAGAGGTCGGTCACCGTGTTCGGGAAGGCGACCGGCCGCACGCCGACCCGGTCGTCCTGCGGCAGCTTGGCGGAGGCGTCCACCCTGGTCTGCTCGTCGCGGAGCACCGCCACGCCGACCGTGACGGCGAAGGTCGCCGTCTGGTCCACATACGTCGCCCGCAGCATGGTGACACAGCGGTATCTCCGCAGGACGGACGCCACGGGCGCGTCGACCGCGGCAGTGCAGGCGCTCTCGGGCGCGATCCCGACCCGGCGGGCGAACTGCTGCGCGCGGCCCAGCCCGGCGTATTCGAGCTCCTCGGGGAAGACCATCCCGACCGGCCAGGCCCGCCATCGGCGGGCGACGTCCTCCTGGGCGTATCTGGCCCGCTCGGCGCCGGTCAGCGGGCGTGAGCGCGTCTCCCGCAGCACGCCGACCGCCCCGAGCAGAACGTTCACGGCGGCGACGGCGAGGACGACGCCCATGATGGCGACGTACGTCGAGCGGAGCCTGACGCCGCGCGTCAGTTCGGCCCGCGCCGCGGCCGCCTGGGCCGCCTCCGCCCTCCGCGCGGACGCGGGCCAGCGGTGCGCGCGGGGACGTTTCCCCGGCTGGTCGGGCGACATACCTCGATGCTACGTCTGAGGCTCCGTACGCCAAGGAGCAGGCGGAACCAGGGTGTCGTCGTCCTCGCGCCTGGCCCGCCGTACGAGAAGGACCAGGACGACCAGGCCGGTGCCGGCACCGATGAGGCCGCCGATCGCGACGGCGGCGTAGACGACGATGGCCCGCTGGTCGCGCCGCACCACCGCCACCGGCTCGGGATCGCGCTCCTTCGCGCCGATCTTCCGGGAGGGGTCCTGCACGCCCGGACCCGACGCCGTGGCCCGGTGCCGGGCGAGCGCCGCCGCCGTCGTCAGGGCCCGGTTCGCGTTGACCACGCCGAATCCGGTGCCGGTGTTGTACCTGTTCCGGGTGGAAGCGGATGAGGTGAGCGCCTGCGCGACCAGGGCGGGTGACATCCGGGGATAGCGCGCCTTGATCAGCGCGGCGACGCCGGAGACCAGGGCGGTCGCCTGGGAGGTGCCGCGGCCCACCCAGTATTCGTCGCCCGGACCGGCGCCGAGGATGTCCACGCCGGGCGCGGCGACCATGACCGAGGAGTTCCGGTTGGAGAACGACGCCCGGCGCATGGCGGGCGTGACCGCGGCCACCGAGATGACGCCGGGGATGGCCGCCGGATAGGAGTAGGGGGCGTCGCGCTTCCCCGCCCCCTCGTTGCCCGCCGCCGCGACCAGGACCACGCCCTTGGAGATGGCGTAACGGATGGCGTCCCGCTCCTCCTCGGTCGGCAGGTCCTTCGAGATCGACATGTTGATCACGTCGGCGCCGCGGTCCACGGCGTACCTGATGCCCTTGGCGACCACGCCCTCGTAGCGCACATCGGAGTTGAACGTCCGGAAGCCGGGTTCCTCGTCTTCGAGGATCACCCGCACGGAGAGGATCCTCGCGTCCGGCGCGACACCGATCACGCCGTCCTCGCGCCCGGGGCCGTGCCCGTGTCCGGCGATCAGGGACGCCATGTACGTGCCGTGCAGGCGGGTGGGGGCGACACCTCTGGGGTTCGCGCCCACCGTGAAGTCCTTGCCGATGACCACCGATCCGGCGAGGTCCCGGTGCCGGGGGTCCACTCCGGAGTCGAGTACGGCCACGGTGACGCCCTCGCCCTTGGTGTGGCGCCACGCCTCGGCGAGGTCCAGGGTCCGCAACACGGGGTGCTGGCTCGCCCGCACGTCGTCGGCGCGCGCCGTACCGGGAAGCAGGGCGACCGTGAGCGCGGCGAGCACGGCCAGGACGCGCGGCCTCAGCATCGCCACTCCTTCGCCTCGCAGTCGGGGGCGGCGGGCGCGGTGAGCGCCGTCGCGATCTGGGCGGCCAGATCGCCGGTGAAGGTGAAGATGGTGGGTCGCTGCTTGCCCACCCAGCGCGCCGGCCGCCCGTCCACCTGCCCGACCGTGGTCAGGATGACGTACGGCCCGGCCTGCCTGGCCGTACCGGCCTGGCGGCTGGCGGCGCTGAACCGGTCGGTCACGGTTCCGGGGAAGGCGAGGGCGCGCAGCCCCGGCGAGGGTTTCCCGCCTTTGGGGAACGCCGCCTCGGCGGCGGAGGCGGAGACGGAGTCGGGGAACGCGGCGACGCCGACGGTGATGACGATTCCCTGGAGGGCGTCGAGGTAGGTGGCGCGCAGGACCGCCCGGCATCCGGCGGCGCGGATCGGAGCGCGGAGGGGGGCGTCGACGGAGGCGGCACAGTCGGTACGTGAGGAGACGCCGACTCTTCTGGCCTTCTCGCGGCCGCCCTGCTCGCCGGTGTAACCGAGGGTCGCGGGGAAGATCCGGCCCGCGGGCCAGAACTCCCAGCGGCGGGCCACCTCGGCGGCGGACGCCTGCCGCAGTTCTCCGGCGCTCGGGCCCCTGGTGAGCTCGCCGGCCGCCGCGCTCGCCGCGACTCCGGCGATGATCGCGCAGATCACGGTGAGTGCGGACGCCACCATCAGCGCCGGCCACGTCCGTGTCCCACTCACGTCAGCGACCTTAACCCCACCCAGGCACAAATCCTTCAAAAAGACGAAACGACCACACCGCGGCCGCCGTCCTGATCATGAGGACGGCGGCCGGGCGAGTGGCCGTCAGTAGGTGGGAAGCGAGGGGTCGACCGTCTTGATCCAGCTGAGCACGCCGCCGCCGACGTGGACGGCGTCGGCGAAGCCGGCGTTCTTGAGGATCGCGAGGACCTCGGCCGACCGGGCGCCGGACTTGCAGTGCAGGACGATCTTCTTGTCCTGCGGCAGACCCTCCAGAGCCGAGCCGTTGATGAACTCGCCCTTGGGGATCAGCACGGCGCCGGGGATGTTGACGATCTCGTACTCGTTCTGCTCGCGGACGTCGATCACGTAGATGTCGTCGCCGCGCTCCTTCATGTCCCTGAGCTCGGCCGCGGTGATCGTCGAGCCGAGAGCGGCCTCCTGGGCCTCGTCGGAGATGGTGCCACAGAACGCCTCGTAGTCGATCAGCTCGGTGATCGTGGGGTTCTTGCCGCAGAGCGGGCACTCGGGGTCCTTGCGGACCTTGACGTCGCGGTACTTCATCTCCAGCGCGTCATAGATCATCAGACGGCCGACGAGCGGCTCGCCGATGCCGGTGATGACCTTGATGGCCTCGTTGACCTGGATGGAGCCGATCGACGCGCACAGCACGCCGAGGACGCCGCCCTCGGCGCAGGAGGGAACCATGCCGGGAGGCGGGGGCTCCGGGTAGAGGCAGCGGTAGCAGGGGCCGTGCTCGGCCCAGAACACGCTGGCCTGCCCGTCGAAGCGGTAGATGGATCCCCAGACGTACGGCTTGCCGAGCAGCACCGCGGCGTCGTTGACCATGTAACGCGTGGCGAAGTTGTCGGTGCCGTCCACGATCAGGTCGTAGCCGGAGAAGATGTCCATCACGTTGTCGGTGGTGAGGGCCACGTTGTGGATCACCACGTTGACGAGCGGGTTGATCTCGCGCACGCTCGCCGCGGCGGAGTCGGCCTTCAGGCGGCCCACGTCGGACTGCCCGTGGATGACCTGCCGCTGCAGGTTCGACTCGTCCACGACGTCGAAGTCGATGATGCCCAGCGTGCCGACGCCCGCCGCGGCGAGGTACAGCAGCGCCGGGGAACCCAGGCCACCGGCGCCCACACAGAGCACCTTGGCGTTCTTGAGCCGCTTCTGCCCGGCCATCCCGACGTCGGGGATGATCAGGTGGCGCGAATAACGGCGCACCTCGTCGACGGTCAGCTCTGCTGCCGGCTCTACCAGTGGTGGCAACGACACAGTCCCACTCCCATTTCAGGGGGTCATCACAAGCATCTAGTGACAACCTAGCCGGGGGCCTCCGGCATTCCCCAATCGAGAGGTCAACCGGCGTGGACGCGTGCCTCGGCGAGCAGGCGCCTGGCCTCGCGCGCCACGATCTCGGGAAACTCCATCTGGGCGACGTGCCCGGCGTGCCGGATAGTGACGAGACGCACATCGGGGAACGTCCGCCCGGCACGCGTCGCCATCCGGGCGTCGACCAGCCGATCACGCCGGCCGTGGATGACCAGCGTGGGCGCCGTCACCCGCGCGGCCTGCCGCCACAGGTTCTCCGGGCCGGTACGGAAGTACTCGCCGACGATGCCCCTGGCGGAGCCGACCAGCGCCTGGCCGGCGTGGGTCAGCGCGTCCCGCCGCCGCACTTCTTCGACCGCGAGCCTCAGGCGTTCGGGATGGACCCTGCGCAGGTCCGCGTAACACATGCCGAGGGTCGCCTGCACCCTGCGCTCGGCGGGGACCGTGCTCAGCCGCCGGACCGCCCACTCCCCGAGGCGCGGCGCCGCGGAGACGGCCACGCGGGCCGGGCCGTACCGGGGAAGCAGGTCGGGCAGCGCCGGTGACACCAGCACGAGCGACCTGACCAGCTCTGGCCGGGTGGCCGCGACGCGTACGGACACGGCGCCGCCGAGCGAGTTGCCGAACAGGTGGACCGGGCCGCCCAGATGTTCGATGAGCGCGATGACCGCACGGGCGTGGCCGTCCACGGAGTAGTCCCCGTCCGCGGGCGCCGGCGAGTAACCCGCGCCGGGCAGGTCGAGCGCCCATCCGGTGACCTCGCCCGCCAACTCGCCCATCAGGTCGGTCCAGTTCGTCGCGGAGCCCGCCAGGCCGTGGACGAAGACCGCGGCCTCCGCCGGGCCGCGGGGAGTGGATCGCACGTGGATCCGCGTGTTCCCCAGCTCGATCAGCTCGCCCGGCCAGTCCGGAATCGGCTCGACACCCACGCGACCTCCCCTGTTCGCCCGCCGTTCCGACGATGTTCCGACGATATCGCCACCTCCGCCCAGCACAGCCACAAACCGGACATAGAAGGACATTTCGCATCATAACTAGCGATAAGAGTTCAACATCGTCAATAAAGCGACAAGCAAGGAGTAAAAGCGCACGAGAGCCGTTTGTCGGGCAGGCTACCCGGAAATCATGACAACCAGGATGGACCTTTCACGGACTATCCAAGCCGTTTTCCAAATTATTTGGGAAATGTCGAAAAACGGGGCAACCATCCTTTCAAGGGGGAAACACAATGCCCAAGCTCAAGAGTGTCATCGCGGGTCTCGCCATCAGCACGGCGATGACCGGTGGAGCCGTCGCGCTCGGTGCGGCGACCACCACCACCGCGGCGAACGCCGGCGTCATCCAGGTCGGCTGCGGCGGCGGCTGCGGCGGCGGCTGGGGCGGTTGCGGTGGCTGGGGCCGTGGCGGCCGTAACCACAACCGCAACTTCAACCGCAACCACAACCGTCAGCACCAGCGCAACCACCAGAACCAGCGTCAGCAGCAGCGCCAGAACGTGATCAACAACATCAGGATCGACCGCGGCCGGGGCTTCGACGACGAGTTCTAATCACGAAGGGCGAAGGCGAGGCGACGTGTACCGACGCTCTACCGGGATCTCGGTTCTCCGGAACGCGAGGTTCGGCGGGCGGCCGGCAGGCCAGAGCACGGTGGATCACGTGAGTTCCTCACCGTGAGGTGAGACGTGATCCTCTGCCCACAATGATGCGAGGGCTCCCGCGAGGGAAGATCGCGGGAGCCCTCACCACAGCGAAACGCGAAAAGGCCATCCGGTCGGCAGCGCTGCCGACCGGATGGCCTTTTCGCGTTTCGCGTGTATTCGTTTGACGCTCCGGACCCGCCGCACTTCAGGCGCGGTGGCCGCCGCCTACCACCTGAGGCTACGAGGCCCTCGCCACCCCCAAGGGAGCAATACCCATCAACCTTGACAATTGCGACATCGGCGACATCTCGCTACATAAGAGGCACTAATCACTCAACGTCTCCAATAAAGTGACAAGCAGAGGGTAAAGGCCGCCGATCGCCGTTTATCTGTCGACCTGGCAGGAAATCAAAACGGCGCGAAGATGATCCGCATAAGGGTCATCCGCATATTCTCCGAATTCGGAGAGTTGCAGAGTGTCGGGGCAAATCCATTCCTTCCAAGGGAGAACAACAATGCCCAAGTTCAAGAACCTCGTCGGGTTTCTCGCCCTCAGCACCGCGCTGACCGGCGGAGCGGTCGCCCTGGGCGCCGCTGCCACCACCACCACGGCGAGCGCCGCGGTCGTCCAGGCCGGCGGCTGCGGCGGCGGCGGCTGCGGCAGCTGGGGCGGGAACGGCCGGAACCGCAACCGCAACTGGAACCGCAACCACAACCGCAACCACCAGAACCAGCGCGAGCACCAGCGCGAGCACCAGACGCAGCGCCAGCACGTGATCAACAACATCCGGGTGGACCGGAACGATGACGAGGGCGACGACCTGCCCGAGATCCTGGCCAACGCGAACGACACGCTCTAAAGAGCCGGGCGCCGTCAGCGCCGAGAAGTGATCCCGCGTACCCGCGTTCAACCGGACCCCGTACGCCTCAGAGCAGGAGGCGAGGGCGGTCACGGGGAGCGCGGGCACGCTCGATGAGGGACATCCCGCTCCCGGAGGAGAGGCGGAGCCCTGCCTGTGGCAGGGCTCCGCCGGGGGCGGCGACGTCCGCGGCCCTCACCGAGAACGCGGCCCATCCGGCCGGCATCCCGCCGGCCGGATTTTTGTTATCACACCAACTCGGACATATCGCGCAAATGCCCGCGAATCTGAATTTATCAACTCAACATTAGTAATAGAGCGACAAGCCGCAACTAAGAGCAGTCAATTACTGTTTGCCGTTCGACACGGGAGGAAATCACAGACCCGCGGGAGTGATCACCGAGGCCACCCCGCCGTCCGCCGCGACTCTGGAAATACCCCAGAAAGTCGAAACGCGGGGGCGAACGGATTCCTTTCGAAGGAGAAACGCAATGCCCAAGTTCAAGAGGCTCGCCGGGCTTCTCGCCGTCGGCGCCACTATGGCCGCCGGTGCGGTCGCGCTCGGCGCGGCGACCACCACCACGGCGAGTGCGTCCGTCATCCAGACCGGTGGCTGCGGCGGCGGCTGCGGCAGCTGGGGCGGCAACGGCAGAGGCTGGAACCGCAACACGAACAACAAGCACCAGAGCCAGCACAACCAGCAGAACCAGCATCAGGAGCAGACGCAGTTCCTGATCAACGACGTCGTGATCCCGGAGGACGAGAACCTGGCGCCGACCAGCACCACGACGTCCAGCTCCAATGGCAGGGACATCATCCGCGAATTCAGGGTCCTCGACTGAGCCCGGCCTCGACACGCGGGCCGAGCCGGCCCGTCTTCAGCCAGAGGCGCGATCCCACACCCGGGAGGCGTGGCGTCACATGGGCGGGGATATCCGTTTCCTCTCCCAGAGGCGGACGCCGGTTTCTGGCGGCGGACGGCCGCTCTCGCGGTCGCGAGCCGTCACGACACCCAACTGAAAACGCACCGATCCGGCCGGCATCCCGCCGGCCGGATTTCTCTTTCACCCCGCCCATACGGATTTCAGCGACGGGGAACGTCTGCGGACGACGCGGCCTCACGTGCATCTCCGGACCTTCCGGCGGAAATCCACACCGGTCAAATCCGACATAGGGCACATTGGTCGCATATCACTTTCTAGTGCCTAACTTCATTAATAGAGCGACAAGCAGAGACTAAGAGCAGTCAACCACCGTTTGCCGCCCGACATGGGCGGAAATCTATGACAACGCAGAGGTGATCCGCCACGGGTCATCCAGACATTCTCCTGAGAAGCATCTCGAGGATGTCGGAGTGTCGGCGCATATCAATTCCTTTCAAGGGAGAAAACGCAATGCCCAAGTTCAAGAACCTCATCGGGTTCCTCGCGCTCAGCACCGCGCTGACCGGCGGAGCCGTCGCGCTGGGCGCCGCGACCACCACCACCGCGGCGAGCGCCGGCGTCGTCCAGGCCGGCGGCGGCTGGGGCGGCGGCGGGGGCTGGGGTCGCGGCAACCGGAACCGCAACTGGAACCGCAACCACAACCGCCTCCGCCAGCACCAGCGCGAGCACCAGCGGCAGCAGCAGCGCCAGCGCCAGCACGTGATCAACAACATCCGTATCCGCCAGCCGGAGCAGCAGCGTGAGCGCGAGCAGGGCCGCGACCTCCGCGACGTGCTGGCCGAGGACATCCTCGCCCAGCTCGTCCTGGCCCGCGGCGGCAACGGCGGCAACGGCGGCGCCATCGCCGGTAGCAACAACTCCAACGCCAACGGCGGCAACGGCGGCAACGGCAACGCCGCCGGCACGGCCAACCAGCAGTAAGTAAGCGCATTCTCCGGCCGTGAGATCACCGAGCGACAAGCGCGAGGCGGATCTCACCTGATGGAAACACCGGCGGCATGTACCGCCGTCGCGTCGGACGACCGTCTCAACGGTTTCCACGTCCATGGGAACGCGGTTCTTCTTGTTCGACGTTCACAGAGAGCGTGGACGGGATGGAAGAGACCGTGCCGGTCCCGGTCATGGGAAAAGAGCCGGCGCGAGAAGCGAGGGCGTCTGTGAGCGAACCGCCTCACGTTCCTCGGCGCAGAAGAATGTCCTGCCCGGCCCGTACCATGCGGGCCGGACAGGACTTTCGATTTCCCGGTCTTTCCCACCGCGAATCACGACGTCCACGATCCGTTGATGGCATACACGACGGCCGTGCGTGACGGAGTTCCTCCGGGAATCACACCATCGCCCGAGGTGTAATCGGCTCACGCGGCGCGCTCAATTAGGACGACAAGAACGATCCAAGAAGCGTACGGCCTTGTTTGTCACGCCGCCCACCCGGAAATCAAGACTGTACCGAAATGCCACATCAAGGGCATCCGGGGCATTCTTCGGGGACTTCGCGAAGATGTCAGAGCGTCAAGAGGAACCGATTCATTTTCGGGGGAGAAACGCAATGCCCAAGTTCAAGAACCTCGTCGGACTTCTCGCCATCGGCACCGCGCTGACCGGCGGAGCCGTCGCGCTCGGTGCGGCGACCACCACCACTGCGGCCAGCGCCGGCATCGTCCAGGCCGGCGGCGGCTGCGGCAACGGGGGCGGGAACGGCCGCAACCGGAACCGCAACTGGAACCGCAACCACAACCGCAACCACCAGAACCAGCGCGAGCACCAGCGCGAGCACCAGACGCAGCGCCAGCACGTGATCAACAACATCCGCATCCGCCAGCCGGAGCAGCGGCGAGAGCGTGAGGTCAGGGAGAACCGGGGCCTCGAGATCCCGGCTGACGTCCTCGCCCAGCTCGTCGCGGCCCGCGGCGGCAACGGCGGCAACGGCGGCACCGTCACCAACAGCAACAACTCCAACGCCAACGGCGGCAACGGCGGCACCGGCAACGCCGCGGGCGCTGCCAACCAGCAGTAAGTAAGCGCACTATCCGGCCGTGAAATCACCGAGCGACAAGCGCGGGGTCGGCCTCGCTCATGGAACACCGGCGGCAGCGTGCCACCGCGGCATCCAAACCCTTTTCCACGATATCCGCATCCACCCGGGACGCGGTTCTTCCTGACCGGCGTTCACGACGAACGCGACCAGGCGGCGGAAAGGTCTCGGCCGTCGGACCGGCTACGCCGCCGACAGCGAAGACGCTGTCGGGTGACTCGCCCCTCGCCGAAAACACACCACCCTGTCCGGCCGCTTCATGCGGGCGGACAGGGTTTTTCGCGTTCACCCTTTCTGCTATCCCAAGAAGGGGACAAAAGCCGCACAGATCCCCGCACTGCCGTACGCGACGGAATCCCCTCGTGGACGGCCCGGTGCCATCGAGGGAAACATGCCGCGATCGACGCACCCAATGAAGGCAAAAGAGCTGACTAAGAACGGAACGGCAGTGTTTGTCACCCCATACATCCGGAAATCAAGACAATACGGAAATGCCACATCAGGGGCATCCGGGGCATTCTTCGGGGATTTCGCGAAGATGTCAGAGTGCCAAGAGGAACCGATTCATTTTCGGGGGAGAAACGCAATGCCCAAGTTCAAGAACCTCGTCGGACTTCTCGCCATCGGCACCGCGCTGACCGGCGGAGCCGTCGCGCTGGGCGCGGCGACCACCACCACCGCGGCCAGCGCCGGCGTCGTCCAGGTCGGCTGCGGCGGCGGCTGGGGCGGCGGCGGGGGCTGGGGTCGCGGCAACCGCAACCGCAACCACAACCGCAACCACAACCGCAACCACCAGAACCAGCGCGAGCACCAGCGCGAGGAGCAGCGCCAGCGCCAGCACGTGATCAACAACATCCGCATCCGCCAGCCGGAGCAGCGGCGGCGCGAGCCGGTCAGGGAGGTCCGGAACGTCGAGATCCCGGCTGACGTCCTCGCCCAGCTCGTCATCGCCCGGGGCGGCAACGGCGGCAACGGCGGCGCCATCGCCGGTAGCAACAACTCCAACGCCAACGGCGGCAACGGCGGCAACGGCAACGCCGCCGGCACGGCCAACCAGCAGTAAGTAAGCGCATCCACCAAACCGTGAGACCGCGAGCGATCGACGGATGATCGTCCCGCCCTGTTCACCTGTCGTCCGCATCGGCGGATGAATACACGACACCGGCGCGAACGAGCGGGCCGGGTAAGGGACGACAACCACCGGGACGCCCGAGGGCTCACCATTCAGGAAAAACACCGAGGCCCGTCCGGCCGGCGCCACGCCGATCGGACGGGCCTTTCCTCATGTACGGCGGCGCCGCGCCGCGCCGGATTTCACTCGGTGCCGCGTTCATCGCGAAATTCCACCGGGCCGGAGAGATATCCCGCATGTGCCCCGATCGACCGCACGACTCGCCGGTGACCTTCCCCTCGCCGCGCAACAAATCCCTCATTGCGCGACGTCGTCAACGAAACGGCAAGCGCACCACAAAAGACCAATTCCATCGTTTACTACCTGGCCGGTCAGGCAATCAAGATATCACAGAGATGATCCACAAAGGACGATCTCTCGGGCATTGTCTGCAGCAATCCAGAGAATGCCCAAATGTGGAGGAAAATCAATTCCTTTCAAAGGAGAAGCGCAATGTCCATGCTGAAGAGCGCCATCGCGGGGCTGGCGATCAGCACCGCGATGACCGGCGGAGCCGTGGCCCTCGGCGCCACGACCACCGCGACCACGGCGAGCGCCGCCGTCGTCCAGGCCGGCGGCTGCGGCTGCGGTAACTGGGGCGGCCAGGGTCGCAACCGCAACCGCAACTGGAACCGCAACCACAACCGCCTCCGCCAGCACCAGCGCGGGCACCAGCGGCAGCACCAGCGGCAGCGCCAGCACGTGATCAACAACATCACGATCCGTCTGCCCAGGGATGTTCGCGAAGAGCGCCCTGAGCCGGCCGAGGCACCCGCCGTCGTGCAGGTCGCGCCCGCCGCCGTCGGCTGACCCGATCTCCGTCGGCCATCTCACCGTGAACCCCGCTCATCCTGGACGGGAGGCACGCGGAGAGGCGCCACCACACGGACGAGGAACACGTCTGCTTCCTCGCCCACACGATGAGATTCATCGTTCAGCGCAGAAAGGCGGACGCCACGGGTGAGATCCCGCGGGTCAGCGCCTTCCAACCCACTACGGCCATCCGGCCCGGTTGATCCGGCCGGATGGCCATCTCTTTTCCCGTCCGGACATCACGCGGTTCGATTTCCGTCCGGACGTCCACGCAGTTCGTTTCCTGTCCGGACGTCCACGCAGCCCAAAGTCACAAGGAGCGGGATCACCCGGCCCAGGGTCACCCGGCCCAGGGTCACGCGGAGCGGGATCACGCGGAGCGGCGTGCCGCGCGCTTGCGAGGCGCCTTCTCCTCTTCCTCGGCACTGGTGTCCGCCTTCTTCGCAGCCTTCCCAGCGCCCTTACCTGCGGCCTTCTCTGCGGCCTTCCCGCCGGCCGCCTTCCTGGCCGGCGCGCGTCCCTCGCGTTCCTTCTTGGCGGCCTCGACACTGGCGCGGAGCGCGGCCATCAGGTCGACGGCGGGCGCCTCCTCGGCGGGAGCCTCGGGGGCCACCACCTCCCTGCCGGCGATCTTCGCCTCGATGGTCGCCTGGAGCGCCTCGCGGTAGGTGTCCTTGTACTCCCCGGGATCGAAGTCCGCGACCATCGTCTCGATCAGGGACTCGGCCATCTTGAGTTCCTGCGGGCGGACGTCGATGTCCTCGTCGAGGAACGGGAACTCCGCCGTGCGCACCTCGTCCGGCCACAACATCGTCTCCAGCACGAACACGCCGTCACGGACGCGGAGCGTCGCCAGGGACTCGCGCTGACGCAACGCCACCTTCACGACCGCCACCTGGCCCGAGCGCTCCAGCGCGTCCCTCAGCAGCACGTACGGCTTCGCCCCCTGCGCCTCCGGCTCCAGGTAGTACGACTTGGCGAAGTAGATGGGGTCGATCTGCTCGGCGGGGCTGAACTGCAGTACGTCGATCCGGCGGGACGTGGTCAGCGGCAGGTCGGCGAAGTCCTCGTCGGTCAGCACCACCATGTCGCCGCTCGGCAGTTCGAACCCCTTGGCGATGTCGGAGTAGGACACCTCTTGGCCGTCGGCCGTGCACACCCGCTTGTACTTGATGCGCCCGCCGTCCTCCCGGTGCACCTGGTGGAAGGCGACGTCCTTCTGCTCCGTCGCGGAGTAGAGCTTCACGGGAATGGTGACCAGCCCGAACGATATGGCGCCCTTCCAGATGCTGCGCATAGCCACATTCTCGTCTCTTTGTTCGAACTACACCATCTCGGGATTCAAAGGACTTACCTGTTGGGCAGGTACCCACTATGGCGGTGCCCTATCGGCCGCCTCGGAGGTGTGCTTGTGACCAGGAAGGTACGGGTCCAGGTCGAGGGCAGGGAACTGGTGCTGACCAACCTCGGCAAGATGCTCTACCCCGACGCCGGGTTCACCAAGGCCGAGGTCATCGACTACTACACCCGGATCGCCCCGGCCCTGCTCCCCCACCTGCGCGGCCGCCCGCTGACCGTCAAGCGCTACCCCGACGGCGTCGACGGCCAGTTCTTCTTCGAGAAGAACGTGCCCGGCCACACCCCCGACTGGGTCCGTACGGCCACCCTGCCCGCCCCCGGCAGCTCGAAGGGGCGAGAGAAGATCGAATTCGCGATCGTGGACGACCTGGCGACGCTCGTCTACTACGCCAACCTCGCCGCCTTGGAACTCCACGTCCCCATGTGGCGCGTCTCCGAGGAGGGAGACCCGCTGCCACCGGACACCCTGGTCTTCGACCTCGATCCCGGCGCCCCCGCGACGATCGTGGAGTGCTGCGAGGTGGCCCTCCTGCTCCGCGAGGTGCTCAAGGAGGACGGCCACGAGGGATCACCCAAGACCAGCGGCGGCAAGGGCATGCAGCTCTACGTGCCGTGGAACGGCGACGAGGACACGAACGCGTACGCCCGCGAACTCGCTCGGCGGCTGGAGCGCGAGCACACGTTCGTCACCAGCGTGATGGCCAGGCGGGAACGGCCGGGGAAGGTGTTCATCGACTGGAGCCAGAACAACCCGGCGAAGACCACGGTCGCCCCCTACTCCCTGCGGGCCGGCAGCGTCCCGACCGTGTCGACCCCACTTTCGTGGGCAGAAGTGGATGCCTGTACGGACCCGGGGCAGCTCGTTTACACGGCACGAGACGTGCTGGACCGGGTCGAGCGGCATGGAGACCTGTTCCGGGGCTCCACCGCTTAGCCGGTACGGCCCGTGGCCGTAGTGTTGGACCTGTCGCGGCGTCGACGGGGCCGGGAACGGAGGACGGCAGATGTCCGAGATGGACTCCCTCGGAGAGACACCTGAGGAGACCTTGTCCGAGGAGATCCCGCCCGAGGAGATCTCGAGCGAGACGCCGGACGAGGACGCGGTCGAGGATCTCCAGCGGCTGAAGTCCGCGGAAGAACCCCGCTGGCCCGAGCAGGTGCCGATCGAGGCCGATGCCGCCGACGCCACCGATCAGGAACGCGTGGTCGAGCAGTACGGCGAAGAGGACTACCGCTGACCTGGTTACCCACACGTAGGATGGGCGAGTTCCCGCAACAAGGAGACGAGAGTGCCGTGACCGCTACCCCGGACGCCAAGCCCCGGGGCACCCGCCTGCCCCGTATGGCCCGCCGCCGTCAGCTTCTGAGCGCGGCGCAGGAAGTGTTCGTGGAGAACGGCTACCACGCGGCGGCCATGGACGAGATCGCCGAGCGGGCCGGTGTCAGCAAGCCGGTGCTCTACCAGCACTTCCCCGGCAAGCTCGAGCTCTACCTCGCCCTGCTCGATCTTCACGTCGACGACATGGTGACGAGGTGCCACGAGGCCCTCGCCTCCACCAGCGACAACAAGCAGCGGGTCCAGGCGGCGATCGGGGCGTTCTTCGACTTCGTGTCCAGCCAGGGTGAGGCGTTCCGGCTGGTCTTCGAGTCCGATCTACGCAACGTCGCCCCGGTACGCCAGCGGATGGAGCGGTCCCTGCGGGAGAGCGCCGACGCGATCAGCCAGGTCATCCAGGAGGACACCGGCTGCTCCAGCGACGAGGCGCACCTGCTCGGGGTCGGCCTGGTCGGCATGGCCGAGGTCAGCGCGCGCTACTGGCTCAGCAGCCACGGTTCCATCCCCAAGGAGGCCGCCACCCAGCTGATGGCCCGCCTCGCCTGGCGCGGCATCAGCGGCTTCCCCCGGACCGGCTGAACGCGCGGGATTTCCTGTTCGCTTGACGCGATCAGAGGGCTCACCGCGCCGGAGGACGGCGACGATGGGGGTGAGGCGCTGCGTGACGCAGCCCTCTGGAAAGGGGAGCCCGATGGAAGTCAAGATCGCTGTTCGGTCGGTGCACCGCGAGCTCGTCGTGGAGACCGACATGTCGGCCGAGCAGATCGAGGAGGAGCTCCGCCAGGCTCTCGCCGCGGACAAGGGCGTCTTCTCGCTCACCGATACGAACGGGCGCCGAGTGGTCGTGCCCGTGTCCGCCCTCGGTTTCGTCGAGGTCGGCGAGGACGAGCAGCGCACGATCGGCTTCGGCGGGACACTCTAGGCCGGCCCTCCGAGTCGCGTCCCCCGTCGCGGCGCGGCGGGGGACGGTGGCCTCCTGCGCCGCTCCGGATCAGCGTGGCCCGTACGCGCACCCGGGAGGACGGCGGACCACGGCCATGCGGTGCGCCTCGTCACGCCTGCGGCTGATGGTGGGACAGCCCGCGCTGCCCCTGCGCAACACAGCGCGTGTCGTCCAGCGGTTCGGCCCACATCTCGTCAAGGAACTGCCGTAGCGGCGCGAGGCGCTCATGCCTCGCACGCTACAACCGTTGGCGTCCTCCCGCCGCTCGATCAGCGGACCGGCTGCCCTATCGGTACCGGCCCCGGCGGCTCCGGGATAGATGGCCAGAGGTCCGGTCCCACACGCTCGACGCGCCCAGTGATCACGGCCCCGGCACTCATGGACTGACGCTCACAGGCCCGCGCTCACGGGGCTCCCTGCGCTCACGGGCCGGCACTCACGGGCTGGCACTCACGGGCCCGGCGTGAGCCCCAGGGCGGACATCCGCTTCCCGTGCGCCTCCGTCAGGCGGGCGAAGAGCCGCCCGATCTCGGCCAGGTCCTCGCTTCCCGGCTCCACCAGCAGGACCGCCAGGTCGGGGCGGGCCGCCGCGAGCCGCTGCCCCTGGCTGAGCGCCTCGCCGACCATCCGGCGGGCCCACAACGCCAAGCGGCCGCTCAACCGCGGATCCTTCTCGATGGCCGCACGCACCCGGTCCACGGTGAACGCCGACCGCACCTCGTCGGCCAGCACCTCCTCCACCAGCTCGGTGACGGAGGGGTCGGCGTGCCGGGCGGCCTCGCGGTAGAAGTCACCGGCGATCCCCGTGCCGACGTACGCCTTGACCAGGGCCTCGTACCAGTCGCTCGGCTTCGTCTGCTCGTGCCAGGCGTCGATGGCGTCGACGAACGGCGCCATGGCCTCCTCCGAGTCGACGCCGAGCGAGGCGAGCCGGTCGCGCAGCAGCCGGAAGTGCCCGTACTCGGCCGCGGCCACGTCACCGAGTGCGGCACGGTCGGTCAACGTGGGCGCGAGCAGCGCCGCGTCCTCGGCCAGCCGGAGGAACGCGGTGAGCTCTGCGTACGCGAGCACGCCGAGCAGGTCCACGACACCAGGAGGGGTTTCGTTCATGGGTGCAGCGTACGCGGGTCGTACGCGGGCCGGTTTCGCCCCACCCGACGCGCGCCCGGAGGAAATGATCACGCGAAAACACTTGACCGAACATCGGGAACACGGAGAAAACGGTTCCATGTTGTGGTATCGAGTAGACTGGTTCGCGAAAGTGCGACCGCACTGTATTGATCTGGGCCGTCCGGCTCCAGACCCCCAGTAACTGGATGCCGCGGTCGCTGATGACGCCGAGGGCGCCACATCCGTGAGAACACGGCCTGGGAGAGTTCCGGCCGATCTGGTTCCGGTGGGCCGCCTTCGCCAACGACTGAGGCAGGTCACACTGACGACGTTCCGAGCCCTGGGAGTCATCCCAGAGATCGCCGATGCGCTCGAGACCGAGGGCATCACTTCACCGTTCCCGATCCAAGAAATGGCGCTCCCGCTGGCCCTCGCCGGGCAGGACGTCATCGGCCAGGCACGCACCGGCACCGGCAAGACCTACGCGTTCGGCGTCGCGATGCTGCAGCTCGTGGGCAAGCCGCGGAAGAACCGCAAGAAGCCGCGCGGCCTGGTCCTGGTCCCCACCCGAGAGCTCGCCCTGCAGGTCACGGAAGACCTCGTCCTCGCGGCGGGCAAGCTCGGCTCCCGAATCCTCACCGTGTACGGCGGCCGCGCCTACGAACCGCAGATCGAGGCCCTCAAGAGCGGCGTCGACGTCATCGTGGGCACCCCCGGCCGGCTCCTCGACCTGGTCAAGCAGAAGCACCTCGACCTCGGCCAGATCACCATGCTCGTCATGGACGAGGCCGACCGCATGCTCGACCTGGGCTTCCTTCCCGACATCGAGCGCATCATCAAGCTGGTCCCGGAGCAACGGCAGACCATGCTGTTCTCCGCCACGATGCCGGGCGAGATCGTCGCGCTGTCGCGGCGCTATCTGAACCGCCCGATCCACGTCCGCGCGGAGAACAACGACGCCGAGGCCGAGGCGACCCCGCAGACCACGCAGTTCGTGTACCGCACGCACCGCATGGACAAGATCGAGATCGTGGCCCGGCTGCTGCAGAGCACCACGAGCGGCCTGACCATGATCTTCTGCGAGACCAAGCGCGCCTGCGACATGGTGGCGGAGCAGCTCGACGACAAGGGCTTCGCCGTCGCGGCCGTGCACGGAGACCTCGGGCAGGGCCAGCGCGAGCAGGCCCTGCGCGCGTTCCGCAACGGAAAGATCAACGTCCTCGTCGCCACCGACGTGGCGGCCCGCGGCATCGACATCGACGACGTCACCCACGTGGTCAACTACGACTGTCCGCAGGACGAGAAGACCTACGTCCACCGCATCGGCCGGACCGGCCGCGCCGGGCGCACCGGCGTCGCCGTGACGTTCGTCGAGTGGACCGAGCTCACCCGCTGGAAGGTCATCAACAACGCGCTCAGCCTCGACTTCGCCGAGCCGGTCGAGACCTACTCCAGTTCGCCGCACGTCTACACGGACCTGGGCATCCCCGAGGGCACCAAGGGCGTGCTGCCGCACGCCAGGAGGTCCCGCGCCGGTCTGGCCGCCGAGGAGATCGAGGATCTCGGCGAGACCGGGCGTACTCGCTCTCGCGGTCGCGGCGACCGGCCCGGACGGGAGGAGCGCCGTGAGCGCCCCGCCCGTACGCCGAGGGAGCGCCGCCGCACCCGCGGTGGACGCAGCGCCGAGGCCGAGGCGGCGGTCGAGGCACGCGAGCCACAAGAGGTTCTCGAGGTCGAGCAGACCCGCGAGGCCGACCAGGTCCGCGAAATCGAGCAGACCCGCGAGGTCGACCAGGTCCGCAAGACCCGGAAGACCCGGAAGACGGCGGTCCCCGCCGCCGTCGAGGAGATCCAGCCCGCGCCCGCGCCGCAAGCCGAGCCCGAGCGCGACCTCGTGCCCGAGCGCGACCTCGTGCCCGAGCGCGATCTTGTGCCCGAGCCGCTGGCCGTACTCGAGCCCGAACCGCTGCCCCAGCCGAAGGCGCAGCCTGAGCGGATCATCCCGCCGAACCCGTTCGTCGTGGTGTTCCGATCTCCCGACCTCGCGACGGAGGACGACATTCCCGCGCCCTCCGCGGCGACGGAGCGCGCGGCCCAGCGTCGCCGCCCAGCGCGGTCACGGCGAGGCGGATAGCCACGGGAGACAGACCGGTCCCCGGCCCGCCGGCCGGGGACGGGAGACCGCCATCCGGCAGTGGGTAAACCCTCTGTAGGAGGCATGGAGTTATGGGTCACAACCGGCAAAGTGCTGTTGGCGGTGTTGCCAACAGCATCGCTGGGTATCGTGGTGCCACGTGAGTACGCCGCGATTCCTGACGCTGCCCCCGGGTGTCACCACCCAGCAGATCGAGACGCCGGCGGGCACGTTCACGGTCCTCTCGGCGGAGCCCGTCAGCGGTGTCCCCGAGCGCTGGCCCGCCCTCCTCGTCCCGGGATTCACCGGCAGCAAGGAGGACTTCATCTCGGTCCTCCAGACTCTCGCCCAGGCCGGCCGCAGGGTCGTCGCGGTCGACATCCGCGGCCAGTACGAGACGCCCGGGCCCGACGATCCCTCGGCGTACACCTGCGCGGCCCTGGGTGCCGACATCGACCTGGTCGCCCACGCCGTCGGCGGGGGCGAGCCCGTGCATCTGCTCGGACACTCCTTCGGCGGGCTGATCACCCGTGAGGCCGCCCTGGACGGCACCGCCAAGCTCGCGTCGTACACGCTGATGAGCTCGGGTCCCGCGGGGATCATCGGACCCCGCGAGAAGACGGGCCGGATCATGCTCACCGAGCTGCCGGAGTACGGCGTCGAGTACCTCTGGGCCAACCGGATGGAGCCGGAGGCGCTCAGGGCGGGGGTTCCCGACGAGATCGTGTCCTTCCTGCGCAAGCGGCTGCTCGCCCACTCCCCCGCCGGGCTGCTCGCCATGGCGAGGGAGGTGCTCGACGCCCCCGACCGCGTGGACGAACTCGCCGAGAGCGGCCTCGCCATCCTTGTCCTGTACGGCGAGCACGACGACGGCTGGCCGCCCCTCCTGCAGGCCGAGATGGCCGACCGGCTCGACGCCGAATGCGTGGTCGTGCCCGGCGCCGCCCACTCCCCGGCCGTCGAGGCTCCCGAGACGACGGCCGCGGCGCTCACCCGGTTCTGGAACGCCGCAGAGAGCGAGATCCTGCACCACTCCTGACGGGCCCCGGGAGGGGCCCCACAGGGCGTTCACCGGCCGGGGAGCACCCGACACGCCTCAGGCCGTGCACCCCAGGGCGTGCGTAGCAGGCCGTGGGGTGCACGGCCTACCTTGCCAGGCACCACCTAGTGGAGGCCGTCCCAGGGATTGCGCTCCTGTCCTGCCTGCAGGCCCTGCGGGCAGTGCCGCCGGAAGTCACACCACGAGCAGATCGGGCCGGGACTGGGCGGGAACAGCGCGTCGACCTCCGGCGGCACCGGGTCCGTGCTCGCCGTACGGGATCCGGAGGCGCCGGACCACGCGCGGTAGGCCTCGTCGGCCTCGGACGCCTCCCGCGCGATCTCCTCGGCCCGGCGCAGATGCCGATCGAGCGACTCGTCGGTGTGCTCCCACTCGGCCACCGAACCCGTCGGCAGGTGGTGCAGCTCCACCTTGCGGCAGGTGCGGTGCATCACGCGCGACGACGCGATGGCGTACAGGGCCAGGGCCAGCGAGGAGCGCGCGTCGTCGCCGTCGGGCGCCCGGCGACCGGTCTTGTAGTCGACCACGACGAGCTCGTCGCCGCGCCGGTCGAGCCGGTCGATCCGCCCGGAGACCGCGATGACGGCGGTCCGGGTGGCCACCGTGCGCTCGACGCCGACCGGCTCGTCCGCTGGATCCAGTGTCGCGACATATCCGGACACCATCTCGCGGGCGCGATCACGCCACGTCGTGGACTGCTCCTGGTCGCGGAACCCCTCGGTGATCCACCCGCTGGTGAGGAGGGTCGCCGCCGTCATCGGCGTGCGCCGCTCGTACGGCTGCCGCCACCATCCGGCCAGCGCGTTGTGGACCGAGGCCCCCACGCTGTTGTGCGCCCAGGGAGGCCCCTTCTGCGGCGCCGGCCGGTCCAGGTAGGTGAAGCGGTAGCGGCGGCGGCAGTCGAGCCACGAGTTCAGCCGTGAGGGCGTGCACGCGTACAGCCGGCGCGGCATGCCCTCGAATCCCAGCTGTTCCATGGGAGCGGCTACTCGTCGTCCAGCTTCAGCGTGATGCCGGAGGCGCCGGTGCCGTCCACGAGGGGCGACTCCCGGTGCTGCTCGTCGCCTCCCGTGAGTGAGCCGGACAGCCAGGCGTCGAACTGGGGCTCCAGATCGCCGATCGTGGACTCCTCGCCGTGGGCGGGCAGCACGCGGGTGCCGTGCGGCAGCGTGAAGAGCCGCTCGCCGATGGCGGTGAGCTGGTCGGCCAGCGCGGGGTACTCCCCGCCGAGCCGGCCCGGACCGTCGGCCTGGAGGGACTTGCCGGTGAAGACCGCGCCGAGCGCCTCGCAGTAGAGCGAGACGCCGCCCTGGGTGATGCCGGGCGTGGTGAGCACCTCGAGCTCGACGTCGGCGACGGCGAACAGGCCCTCGTCCTCCATCTCGATGTCGGGCCAGGTCTCCTCCCAGGTCTGGCGCCACAGGCGCTTGTCCTTGGGAT
Source organism: Microtetraspora sp. AC03309 (assembly GCF_020826795.1). Taxonomy (NCBI): domain Bacteria; kingdom Bacillati; phylum Actinomycetota; class Actinomycetes; order Streptosporangiales; family Streptosporangiaceae; genus Microtetraspora; species Microtetraspora sp. AC03309. Next base: position 57,935 of record NZ_JADDIL010000061.1, read on the forward strand.
GCAGGGCGATGACGGCCTCGTCCCTGGCGGCCACCTCGATCGCGGCGCCGACGTGGTCGGGTAGCCCGTGGGTGCAGATGACGGCGAGGACCTCGCGCTCGCCCACCTTTTCGAGGATCTTGTCGGCGTCCCGCGCCGGGTCGACGACGATGACCTCCTCATCGTCACCCACGATCCACGTGTTGTTCTCAACCTTGTGCTCGGCGTCGTCGATCTCGACCACGCCGGAGGTCACCACTCGTTCGATACGCGCTGTCACGTCTCAGAACCCTACTAGCTCATGCCTCTCGTGGCTCGTCGTCGAGGCGAGGGGAGAATGCGCCGTACGGGAGGTCGAGTTCCTGGTCGTTGTCACGCAGGTCGCGCAGGGAGAGCTGGGCGAGCGGGATGAAGCACCCTACTTCGGCCGGCCAGGCGATCATCCACAACCAGTTGCCGAGGGCTTCCCCCACGTACACGGCGCGATCGGGCGGCACCCCCTTGAGGAGGCACCACAGCGCGCCGGGATGCCCGCGTACCTCGATCTTCGCGTGCGGCGGGCCGGCGTCGAACTCACCTCCCGGGTCGGGCCCGTCAAGCCCGGCATAGGCCGCGCCGAGGCCCACACCGGGCTCCTCGGCGACGATCAGCAGGTCGGCGGGGCCGTGCGTGACCGAAGGGCCGGAGAGGGCGACCACGCTGGCCCGGCCGCCGGTGCGGTCGTCTCCCACCTCGGCGAACCCGGTGACGAGCCAGCCCGTGGGCAGCGGCCACGGCAACCACACGGGGACCAGTGACGCCTGCCTGAGCGCGTCGAGCGCGGCCCGTGAGGGCCGATGGGGCGGCTGGAGCGGGAGCACGTCGCCGTGCAAGTCGCAGCGCCAGGAGCTGTTCCAGACGCTCGGCTCATGCAGCGGCCCGAAGCACCGCGGACAGGAAGGCGCGGCTCTCACAACTACCCACGGTGCTTCCGTGAACCACTGGCGTCAAGGACCTCTCGGTTATCCGGTCGTAATGTTCTGTATGTGGTCAGATGCGTGGGAGCGATCGTCCTGGACCCGGCCGGACGGATACTGCTGGTCCGCAGGGGCCATCCGCCCGGTGAGGGCCTGTGGTCCCTCCCCGGCGGCAGGGTCGAGCCCGGCGAGACCGACGCCGAGGCGCTGCGGCGCGAACTGCGCGAGGAGACCGGCCTCGACGGCACGGTGAGCTCCCTGGCCGGAACCGTACTGCGTCCCGGGCCGGCGGGTGTGACCTACGAGATCCACGACTATCTGGTGGCCACCTCGGACGGCCGCCTGTCGCCCGGCGACGACGCCGCCGACGCCCGGTGGTGCGATCTCGCCGAGCTGGTACGGCTGCCGCTGACCGACGGCCTGGTGGAGGCCCTCGTCTCCTGGAAGGTCATCGGTCCTCCGATGACGTGAGCGTGCTCCGCCAGATCGTGAGGTGGTCCTCCGTGTAGGTCGCCGACCGGCCGGTGGCGACGACCCGGTTCCCCGAGACCGCGACCGAGCCGAGCCACTGCGCCCCGGCACCGCCGAGGCCGTCCCCGGTGAGCGTGTGGCGGGTCCAGTCCAGGCCGTCGCCGGAGATCCAGACCGTGCTGTCCCCCTCGCCGGCCGGGCCGTGCGCCCCCACCGCGACCACTCCCTGGTCCGCCGCCGCCAGGTCGAGCACCGCGGCCGCCTCCTCCACCGGCAGCCACGCGTACTCCCAGTGGGACCCGTCGTCCGACGAGACCGCGGCGAAGGGACGGCCGCCGTCGGCGACGCCGACCGCGATCACCTCGTTCCCCCGCGCCACGACGTGGCGCAGCCCCGCGGAGCGGGTGTCGTCGGGCAGCACCCGGCCTCTGGCCGTCCACTCGACCCCGTCCGAGGACACCCACACGACGCCCGTCTCCCGGTCGGCGGTGCCGGAGCCTCCGACGGCCATGAACCCGGACGACGTGGCCGTGACGTCCGTGATCCGCACACCCGCGCCCCCTGTCGGCATGGCGCCCTGGGCCGCCCGCGTGAACCGCTTGAGATCGGAGCTGAACCACAGGGCGGGAAGCACTCCCGTCGCGCCGCGGTCCTCGCCCGCGACGACGTACCCCTTGGGCCCGGCCCCGACCGCGTTCGGCGCCAGGAGGAAGTGGCCCGCCGGCACGTCGACGGCCGGGCCGGGCTTCCAGGTTCTGCCGTCGGCCGAGGTGACCAGCAGGGGCCGGGTGACCGCCGGGTCGGAGGTGGTGGTGCCGACGGCCAGCCATCCCTTCCGCCCGTGGGCGACCGCGCTCAGCGCCTGGCGTCCCGAACCGCCGAGCAGATCGGGGTAGGTGAGGCTCTTCCAGTTGGCGCCGTTGTTGCCGCTGGTCCAGATGCCGGCGTCGCCGCCACCGGAGCCGACGGCGACGAACAGGCCGCCCGCCGCCGCGAGGTTGGTCGTCTCCCTGGCCGGCCGGGTCAGCCCCGCGATCTCCCCGGGGGGTACGGCCTTCGCCTGCTTGCCCTTCCTCGCCGTCATGAGCACGGGCAGGTTCTCCACGTCTCCGGGCCCGCGCTTGTCCCCGCCCGCGACGAGCACGCCCTCGTCGGTGATGGTGAGCCCGCGCAGCGTCCCGGGGATCTCGCCGAGGTCGGCGCTCTTGGTCCACTTGCGCCCGTCGGCGCTGGTGTAGAGGGCGTACCGCTCCCAGGCCGACTCCGTCACCGCCGCGATCCCCGCCGCGGACGAGGCCAGGCCCCGCACGCCCGCGCCTTCGGGGCCGAGCTTCCCGATGGTGCCGCACTGCTCCCATTTGGCGCCGTCGCCCGAGCAGAAGACCCGTACCTCGCCCGCCGCCGACCGCTGCCGCGTCGGGACCAGCACGAAGCCCTTGCCCGTGGCCGCCAGGGCTCCCGGCTCCGGCCGTACGTCCGCGAGGGCGACGGCCGTACGGAGCCAGGACCTGCCTCCGTCGGCCGAGCGGAGCACCACCGAGGTGGAGTCGCCCTCGCCGGGGTCGGCCAGGGCGACCACCTGGTCGCCGCGCGCGGCCACGGCGCGCATGCCGCGCACCTTGTCGGGCGTACCGATCTGGCCGGTGTCCACGCGGGTCCATCCCCGCCCGTCGGGCGACACCCAGGCCACCGGGCCGGCCGTACCGTCCCGGAGGGTCGCGGTGCCCACGGCCACGAAGCCGAGGGCGGTCCTGGCCAGGTCGGTGATCCGATCCTGGCTCCAGAACGCGGTCAACCGGCCGGGATCCACCGCGGTCCAGGTCTTGCCGTCGGAGGAGACCCACATGCCGCGCGCCGCCGGTCCCGCGGACCCGGGCGCGTCCGTACCCGCGGCGAGCCAGTGCCCGCCGCCGCCCACGACCCGGCCCACCGCTCCGCCGACGGTGTCGTAACCGGCCGGGCCGACGACCCGGCCCAGCTCCCACTTCCCGCCGCCGTCCGTGGAGACGAGGAAGAGTGGTCGCGGCACCGGGCCGCTGATGTCGCTGCCCACCGCCACGACCGTGGAGTTCGCCGACGTGACCGCGTTGAGCACCTGGCTGGAGCCGTTGCCGGGCAGGCCGGGGGCCGGGAACGCCGTGTCCCCTGACTGGCCGTCGCCCGACGCGAGAAGCAGGCCGCCCGCCGACGGTCCCGACACCCATCGGGCGACGCCGAACGCGGCCGCGAGCAGCAGGGCGAACGCCAGGACCGGTGCGACGTACCTGCGGACGCGGAACGGGCGCTTGGGCTCGCTCCGCCGCCGGTGGTGGTGGTGCCGACCGCCGCCGGCGCGGGGTGGGCCGGTGGCCACGAGCACGTCAGGACGGGCCGGGCGCCCTCCGGGCGGGGCGCCGATCCTCCGCACCGGCTCGGGCTGCGCCGGCTGCTCTGGGTGTGGCTGTTGCTCTGGATGTGGCTGTTGCTCCGGGTGTGGCTGTTGCTCCTGTCCGGTGTGTCCTGCCTCCCGATCCCGTACGGGCTCGGCCGGTTCCCGGGGGGTGGCACGGCCGGAGGCGACGAGCTTGTCCGGCCGGTCGACCAGGCGCCGGGGCCTGGCGGGCGTGTCGGGCTCGTCGGAGTACGGACGCCGCCCGGTGCGGCGCGGCGGTGGCGTCTCGTCGGGTACGGGGGCGCCGAACGGAGGCAGCGCCCATGGCGAGGAGCCCTGTGGAGAGCCCTCAGGGATGGGCGGGATCGCCGGTGGCGTCGCCGGGTGTTCCTCATCGCGTGAAGGGGGGTCCGAATTCACGCTCCGTGCCTCCACTAGAACGGCGAAGCGGACGCGAGCATGTTGATACCCGGTCTCCGGCTGGCGATCACCTCTAAAGACCAACACAGCGAACGCCGCGCTGACCATACCTCTCTAGTGAGATTTATCGGGACAGAGTCTGAATTGATCGTCTTTGGGCGATTATCACGACGGCGACGGTGAAAACGGCGAACTGCACGACCGTGCCGACGATCGACTGCCAGGGCACCGAGCCCTGCTGCAGCGCGTTCTGGAGGCCGCCCGCGGCGGCGGTCATGCCGAAGGCGAACACGTTGTTGACGGAGTGCAACGCGATGGGCGCCTCCAGGCCCCCGGTGCGGATCGCCAGCCACCCCATGAGCACACCGAACCCGAAGACGTAGGCGATGCCCCAGTCGGTGTAGCCGTGCAGCGAGGCGAAGGCGACCGCGCCGATGACGATGCCGGGCACCGGGTTGCGCAGGTAGGCCCCGAACGCCTGGAGGATCCAGCCGCGGAACACGTACTCCTCGGCCGCCGCCTGGAACGGCACCAGCACCAGGATGACGATCAATGGAGCCAGGAAGCGGTCCCAGCCCACCCACATGAACCCGGTCGACACACCGGTCGCGAGGAACGTCAGCTGCTGCGCGAGCTCACCGAGGATCACGGCGACCAGCGCGATGGGGACGCACGACAACAACCAGCGCCAGCGCAGCCGCCCGGCGACCGACGAGAGCGTGCCCGGCCTCCGCCGCTGCACCGCCCAGGCCGCCCCGGCCACCAGGGGGATCGCCAGGGCGATCAGGCCGAGATTGAACCCGAGCGTCAGCAGCGGGTCCGCGAAGATCTGGGTGCCCTGCAGCACCATCGGAACGCCCGCCAGGATCGACACCAGCCAGGCGGCGATCCCGGCCACCACCGACACCACGAGGTATCCGGCGACGATGGCGAGCGTCCCGACGATCGGCCGCCACCAGCGATGCAGTGCCGTACGGGCGAGCCGGTCGTAGCGGGTGCCCGGCGACGGACCGATGGCCCAGGGAGCCGGGGGCGGCGGAGGTGCCCACTGGTACGGCGCGGCCGGATAGTGCTGCCCCGGACCCCACTGCCCCGGAC